>DATHPV010000499.1:0-5013 GCA_035483495.1 Puia sp. | reverse complement strand
TTCCGCCTCCACCTAATAATAAAATATTCATGAATCAATTTGATTATGCCCGAAATTCCCAATTCAAACTCACATCTTAAAAATAATTTTATAAACGGGAAAATGCAAGCTGAATTTTAATGAAAAAATTAATCTTACATTAGGCGATTCATTTACATTGATTATCTAAAGAAGTAAAAAACCATGAATACCGCTCTTCCCAAAAAAGGACATCCCCGGGGTTTATATGTATTGTTCTTTACTGAAATGTGGGAAAGGTTCGGATATTATTTGATGGTTGGCATCCTTTTTCTTTTTTTACATGATACGGTTGGTAATGGAGGCCGCGGATTTGATACAAGTCTTGCAGCAGATATAACGGGCAGCTATATCGCGTTAGTCTACCTGACACCTTTTCTGGGAGGATTGATCGCAGACCGGTATTGGGGTTATCGCCTTTCTATTTTTTCAGGCGGGTCTTTGATGGCCCTCGGATATTTTTTAATGGCCGTGCCGCATAACGGAAATTTGATGTTTGTTGCGCTTGGATGTGTCATCGTTGGCAATGGTTTCTTCAAGCCCAACATCAGCACGCTTCTTGGGAATATTTATAATAAAGAAGAACTCAAGTCAAAAAAAGATGTGGCCTATAATATTTTTTATATGGGTATCAACATCGGGGCATTCATATGCAATTTTGTTGCGGCCTATCTGCGAATTAAATATTCCTGGAGCTACGCATTTGCTGCTGCAGGGTTCGGAATGGTTCTTTGTTTATTCATATTTGCCGCCGGACAGAAATACATAAAACATGCAGATATCATTAAGCCGGTTCAAAAAGAAGATATGGCTTTTTCGAAAATTGTATATTATGTTTTTCTGCCCGCGATCCTGGCGGGAATTATTGGGTGGTTCGTTCCCGGTAAAAATAATCTGTTCGGATCCCACTCCAATGATGCTTTTATTTTTGCCTGTGTGCCTATCATCATATTTTATGGCAGCGTATGGTACAGATGCAAAGGATTCGACAGAAAAAGGATTGCGACACTATTCATTTTATTTGGTGTCTCAATTATTTTCTGGAATATTTACAACCAGAATGCAACGTCCCTGACTATTTGGGCAGACAGTTATACCAAGCGGGATGCTCCGCAGGTTTTGGAGAAACCGCTTTCAAGTTTTGGATTTCTCAATACGGTGAATACCGATCTCAAAGATGTACCGGTCCTCGATGAACATTTTCATGCACAGGTAGATGAAAGTGGTAAAGTGATTACACACCAGGGCAATGATCCCTATCTGCAAAATATTCCAAAAGATGAATGGCCGGCGAAAGGCGAGAATTTAAAATTAATATCGACAGAGATTTATCAGTCCATCAATCCATTTTGGATCATCGTTCTTACTCCCCTTATTGTGGGCCTATTCGGATATATGAAGTCTAAGGGAAAGGAACTTTCCACCCCTTCAAAATTTGCCTGGGGTACTATCATTGCCGGATTGTCTTCACTTCTAATGGTAATTGCTGCATTGTCAACCAACATCTACCAGCATAAAGTTTCTTCTGCCTGGATCTTTTGCAGCTACGGAGTATTCACCATTAGTGAGTTATGTGTGAGTCCTGTAGGATTATCCCTTGTATCAAAAGTAGCCCCGAGGAGATTTACTGCACTCATGATGGGAGGATGGTTTATTACGACTTCTCTTGGAGGAAAAATCGCAGGTATTATGACCGGATTCTGGGATCATTTTGACAGCAAGGCACTTTTTTTCGGCATAAGTGCCGCAGCTGCCTTGATTGCCGGGTTACTTCTTTTTCCATTAACTAACAAACTGAATAAAGTGGTCGTAGAGGCAACTGCAGCTAATGATTGATTATGAATTATTGATTATTAGTGTCCTAATACAACGGGAGACAATGTGATTGAGGAAAAAATAGAGTTTATCAATTGATAATTCACTAGTTCATCTTGAACGGCACAATCATTTCGAACATCGGAATATTCACTTCAAAACTTGTTTTTGAATGCAGATTTTCCATTCGGTAACTCCCGTACATTTTGCCCATTTCTGTACGTAGATTACAACCGCTTACATATTGATATTTTTCACCCGGCTGCAAAACTGGTTGTACTCCAACCACTCCTTCGCCTTCTACTTCGCGATGACTGCCATTACTATCGAAAATATGCCATTGACGCCTATGAAGTTTAACAGGAAAATTATTGTGATTCCAGATTGTAATACGGTAAGCAAACATATGCTCCCCAGCCACCGGATTACTATAATCCGGCTGATAAAAAGTTTCAACGTCTATTTCAACCCCTTCTGAAATTTTATTCGCCATGGAGTTAATTTCTATAAAAATACGGAAAAAGCTCAAAGCCTAAAGCTTAAAGCCTAAAACTCCTGTCTTTAACTAAACTAATAAATTAACATATTTACTGAATTGCCATCCATAAAAACAGGAATTGCATCACAATCCCACTTAACGAAAAGATTTACGAATCAGGCTTTAAGCTTTAGGCTTTAAAATGTAAATTCGCCAACCACAATCACCAATCATATTATGAAAATAGCAGTTGCAAAAGGAGATGGCATCGGCCCGGAGATCATGGAAGCAGTATTACATATTTTTGATTCCAACAAAGTACCCCTGGAATATGAAATAGTGGACATGGGGAAATGGGTTTTCGACAAAGGGTTTTCAAATGGGATGACACCAGAATCACAACATGTAATTGAAGAATTGGGCATTCTGTTTAAGGGCCCTATGGAAACTCCAAAAGGCAAAGGTGTAAAAAGTATAAATGTTACAGCGAGAAAAACCTGGAACACTTATGCAAATAAACGTGTTTTTATATCTCTGCACGGGGTGGAAACCGTTTTCTCCAAAGCAGGAATTCCAATCGACATCACGATAGTTCGTGAAAATATTGAGGATACATATGGTGGAATAGAACACATGCCCACGCATGATGTGGCATTGAGTCGCCGATTCATCACGAGACCGGGAAGTCTCCAGGTGATTCGATATGCATTTGAGATGGCAAAAAAAAATGGCGCCCGAAGGATTACATGCGGACACAAGGCAAATATCATGAAACTCACCGACGGGCTTTTTCTAGAATGCTTTCAGGAGGTCGCGAAGGAATATCCTGAATTAAAATCTGACGACATAATTGTAGATGATCTTGCGATGAAGCTTGTTGTGCGTCCGCAGGAGTTTGACGTGGTTGTTCTCACCAATCTACAGGGAGATATCATTTCTGATCTTTGCGCAGGCCTTGTAGGCGGTTTGGGATTCGCGCCCTCTGCAAATATTGGAGATCATATTTCCATTTTCGAAGCAGTTCATGGTACAGCGCCCGATATTGCCGGAAAAAATATTGCAAATCCAACTGCTCTTCTTTTAAGCGGAATTGCCATGTTACGTCATTTGGGACTAATGGAAAATGCTGCTGTCATAGAAAATGCTCTATTGTACACCCTGGAACAGGGTATCCATACCGGAGACTTCGGAGATAAAGCAATTCCAGGCAAAAACACCACAGAATTCGCTGAGGCTATCATAAATAATTTTGGGAACACACCGGAGCATGGTGCAAAACCAGTTCTTCCAAATATGTATATTACCCCTACACTTTTTAAAATGGATCACAACCAGATGATGGTGTCTGTTGATTCAAGTGAGGAAAAGGAATATATCGTAGGTGTAGACATGTTCATCGAAAGTTCAGAACAACCGGAATTCATTGCAAAAAAATGCCAGCGTCACGGAGGAGTAAAATTCAATTTGCTCAATATCAGCAACCGCGGGACGCAGGTATGGCCTACCGGCTCCGTATACACGAATCTGGTAAATTTGTACAATGCACGATTTGAAAGTTTGGATGGCTCTCCTTTAAATCAGCAGGATGTTATAGGTCTGTACGTCAGTCTGAGTGGTGATTTTAAAATCAGCTCCCTGGAACTATTGAATGTTGCTAATGGGAAAAAAGCATATAGTCTCGCCCAGGGACAATAAAAGCAAGTGTGAGAGCGTGAGAGTGTGAGAGTATGGAAATGTGGTTACTGGTGATTTAATGGCGAATCATGTTAACAATCCAGATATTACAAATCCGACTTACCTGGATTAAGTTTGGAATTCTCAAAATGCCGCGACAGATCCCGAATATTTTTCTTTTCAAAATTCTTTTTCAACGCTTCGGTCAGATCTGTACCGGTCTGATTTGATATACAAAGAATGACCCACAAAACATCCGCGAGTTCATCGGAAAGTTTTTTGTCCTTTTCGTCATCTTTAAAAGACTGATCCCCATAAATACGACTCATCAGTCTCGCGACCTCTCCTACTTCTTCGGTAAGTATCGCCATATTCGTTAGTTCACTGAAATAACGCACTCCTGTATTACGTATCCATTCATCAACCATTGTTTGCGCTTCACGAATGGACATTTCTTCTGTTAACATTTTCTGAGTGAATATTTTAAGTTGATTTAAACGTAACAGTTACCTTCCAGATAGGTAGTTACATGGCCTGACATTAGTACCCTATCACTGGCAAGTTTACAATCAAGATACCCTTTTCTGGCGGATAATTGGACAGCCGTTAATTCATTTTTGTCCAGCTCCTTAGCCCAAAACGGAACCATCACCGTATGAGCGGAACCAGTAACGGGATCTTCGTCTATACCTGATTGTGGGTAGAAACAACGGGAAACAAAATCTGAGTCATTTCCTTTTGCTGTCACGATCAAACCGCGAGCCGGAAGTTTACTTACCAAAACAAGGTCTGGTTTTAATGTCTCGATATCCGACTGGCTTGCCAACAACACCATATAGTCAAATCTCGATTTAAAAACAGCCAGAGGTTTTATTCCAATGGATTTTTCAATCAATCCATCATCGAATATCCTTTCAGGTGCATTGGCCGGGAAATTCAATGATATTTTATCACCATTCCGGGTTACCTGAAGGGGACCACTTTTAGAATGAAAAACGATCTGACTTCCGGTATAATTCATATGTTCG
>DATHPV010000498.1:0-5814 GCA_035483495.1 Puia sp. | reverse complement strand
ACCACAGCGGAATCAGGAATGGGAATTTCCTTTGACGGGCCGACGGCTTCAATTAGATTATTACGAATAATGACCGTATAATGATGCATCGGCTTATCAGACATACCGTCGATAACTGAAACATCTTTCAAAGCGTAGTAACCCGGAGAAAATTGCGAATAGCCTGTAATAAAATAAAATAAACCGATCAGGAATAAAGAAGTTTGTTTCATTTAGCTGATTTGAGATGAACTCTTCCCCGGGGCAATAATACAGAATTTGTAATTATAACCCATTGGCGGAAATTCAGGTGGGTTGCTGGCACATTTTTTACAGGTATTATATAAAAAAAGTGCCTTCATCAGTTATAAGACATTTCCGGTATGACGTCGCAAACCAAAGGTTGCGAGTACTGTTCGTATCCGGCATTGAATACGATTATGAGAATTTTCCAAAAGAAGTCTATGAACAAATGCGCATGGCTTATTCAAAAGGGAAGTTTCTCAATGAAAACATCAAAGGAAAATACCCCTTTAAAAAAGTGAAAGGTACTTCGTTTCGATAATCAGGCATTAAAAGACGACTTTTCAGGGAGCAGCCCTCAGCCTACTTTTTCTCCCTTTATCAACAGGATGGACTGCACGGACTTGTCCTTCAGGTGAAGAAATTTCTTGCGCTCTTCATCCTGTGAAAAATTCCTGAAATCCTGATCAGATTCAAATTCAACCAGGTGTATTTCATACGGATTTCCAATATTATCTTCTATAATTGAGCTCTTATCAGGACGAACGCGAATCAACAACCTACCGTTGTATTTCAAAATGGCAGGTATGGCTATATCTTCAAATTGATGAAATATTTCTTCCTGTCCTTCTTTGATATAAATTAATTGTGTGAGGTATATCATTATTAAATGTTTCTAAAGAAACCGATCTTTTAGATCAGGTGTCGGAATCATACACGTATCCCGCTTACCAAAAATCCTGTATCTGGATTTTGCAATCATATCATAAACAAAATCCCGGACAGGACGGGGGACAATCATGAAAATATAAAAAACCTTCCAGACACTGCCCAGATCTCTTAGTATTTTTAAAACACCCGTTGATTTCAAATAATATTTTTCATCTTTTATCAGGACCACGGAATCAGGTGCATTATTTGTCAAACCAAATCGATTTAACCATTGATACCCAATATCGGATTGTAAAGAAGCGAATTTGAATCGGGCAGACGGATCTCTTTTTATAATAAAACGCACAAGGCGATTGCACAGATTGCAAACTCCGTCGAAAAGTATTAAGTCTGCTCCCGGTTCATTCATTATGATGAATTTTTGTTACTCATCCAATCAGCGCTTGCTAACACTACAGAAGTTTCGACCTGCCGTTCAGAAATAGTCCAATATTTACGTAACAGATCATTCTTTTCAACTTCCGGTAATATTCGAAATCCATGATTTTCATAAAATTTTACAGCCCATTTCGCATCTGCCCACGTTCCGATTAAGACAGGCGTCTTAGATATAACACAAAGATTTTCCAACAGTTTACTGCCTATCCCCTTATTTCTCGCTTCCGTGCGAACATATGCATGCCGGATAAGTGTAACCTCTCCCTTTAACTGTATTCCCATTACGCCCAGGATCTTATCGTGTTCTTTGTATCTCCAAAAATCCACGCCCTGATCAATTTGTTTTTTCAATTGATCTTTTGTCATATAGGGTTCATGCCACATATCATCCGGAATAACTCCTTTATAAGCGATGGCGGCGTCATTGACAATCTCATAAATCGTATTGAAATCTTCCCGGTCGCACTTGCTGAGTTTCCCAATTTCCATATAATTCTCCAATGCTTTTATATTTGTAAATCAAATAAAACTTTATGGCTACAAAAAAGGATATGAGTCATATCCCTCCTGCCAAATTAGATTTTTTTAAGAAGCTGATTGATACCAATCCTAAAATCGAATTAAAGGGTGCCACGGTTCCTTATATTTCTTTTAACGGACATATGTTCGCTTATTTTGAAAAGGACGGAACCTTCGGACTTCGTCTGTCTGAACCCGATCGCGATCAGTTTTTGAAAAAATACAAGACCACCTTGTTTATTTCCTATGGCATTGTAAAAAAAGAATTTGTATTGGTACCCGATCAGCTCTTCGGCAAAATGAAAGAATTCAAACCCTGGTTCGACAGGAGTTTCAAATATGTGGAATCGTTAAAGGCAAAATAATAATAAAAATCTGCGATTCAGTTTGCTGCCTAATTAATCTTTTTACTCAATTTAATTTCTGATTGAAAAAATCAATGGTTCTTTGCCATGCAAGATCTGCAGCGGCTTTATCGTATCGGGGTGTTGTATTATTATGGAAGCCGTGATTTACATTCGGATAAATATATTCGGTATATTCTTTTTTATTTTCTTTTAATGCCGCTTCATAAGCCGGCCATCCTTCATCCACATGTGTGTCGAGTCCGGCATAGTGAATAAGAAGGGGCGCCTGAATTTTTGGAACATCTTCCTTTGCAGGTTGCGTACCATAAAAAGGAACAGCGGCCGCCAAGTCTGCAATTCGCACGGCCATCATATTGGAAACCCAACCGCCAAAACAAAATCCTACTACACCCACTTTCCCATTACAATCTGGCAATGCTTTTAAATATTCATAGGCTGAAATAAAATCTTCCAGTATCGAATTTTTGTCGAGCTTACTTTGCATATCACGACCCTGATCATCATTACCGGGATAACCACCCAATGGTGTAAGGGCATCGGGAGCCAGTGTGATGAAACCTGCCAGGGCGGCTGTTCTGGCCACATCTTCAATATATGGATTCAGTCCCCTGTTTTCATGAACCACCACTATGCCTCCCAGTCTCTTTTTTGTATCGACTGGCAATGAAAGTAAAGCCTTGATCTTACCACCGCCTTTGGGTGAATCAAAATATACATAGTCGGATTTCAGCCGGGGATCATCGGGCTTCACCTGAACTGAGCTTGCATAAGCAGGCATCAGAAAACTCGTCAGAGCAGTTACTGTTATGCCCCCCACTGCGTAGGCAGAAAGCTTTTGTATAAAATCGCGTCTTTCAATTCTATTGTGGGCGTAGTCGTCGTACAAATCAAACACTTCCTGTTTGATGTCCTCTTTTCTAATTTCTTTCATGGCTCTAAATTTTAAATAGGCCTATCAAGTTACTAAGAAGTTATGATCCCTCTTTTCCGATTGAAATAATACGATAAAAAAAACGTTGGAACAATTGGATTGGGTAAAATAATGCTCAACCAGACTGCCCCCGCCATCTTTGCAGCTTTTGTAAATAATAAGGGAATTGATTATATTAATACTGGCGATTTGAGAAAGTAAAGACAAAGACCGGTTTACAATGATCAGAATATCTTTTTTTGGATTGACATTTTTGGCTACGCTTTTATACTTCGACTCCGCCAATGGACAATCAGATCATTTTGCCTATGCTATCACAGCTGTTAATAAAGGAGGAACCCAATGGGTTGCCCTGCGAAAACTGGATACGAGGACGAGTGAATTTAGCAGTATATTATTAAACATGCCCGATAGCAGTGTTGCAGCCATTGCATATGACAGAAGAAATAACAGGCTATTTTATTCTCCGATGAATATTGATCTGTTGCATTATATCGATCTTTCCACTATGGAATCGGTTCCGGTTGCCGATCAGTTTTTCAGTAAGGCCGGAAAATATGATGTTAGAAATGCAGGTCCCATCAACCGGATGGTTATCGCTCCGGATGATTTTGGTTACACCATCACAAACGATGGAACACATCTGATCAGGTTCACGACAAACGGATCGCCAAAACTCGCAGACATGGGTGATCTCATCGACGATCCGATGAATAAAGAAATGAGTATTCACAGTATCTGCGCCAATTCAGGTGGTGACCTGATTGCCGATGATGACGGGCACCTGTATCTGATCACCGGCAGCAATAAGGTTTTCAAAGTGGATATTGCAACCCGGGTGACTTCCTATGTTGGCACTATTTCAGGATTACCACAGAAATTTACAACGAGCGGTATAGCTGTTAGTGAAAATGGCAAACAGATTATTGCAACCAGTGTTGGATACACCGACAGTTATTTCTTAATTGACCCGAAAACCTGGAGCGCCTCTCCTTCCCCGATCACCCGCGAAGTTTATGAAAGCGCTGATCTTGCCAATAGCAATATATTAATTACAAATACCGATGGTCATTCTAATTTGTTTATAACGAAGTCCCCAGAAAATCTGCACAAGATTAAAATCTTTCCCAACCCGGTAATGGACGATGTGGTCAGCATTCAATTCAATGAATTGCCCGCCGGAAACTACACGATTCAACTGGCCGATCTGTTAGGAAACAGGGTGATACAACAGAATGCTTTAGTCAACGGAATTGGTCAGACGGAAACCATGCATATTCCCGGTTCGATTGCCCAGGGTTTTTATTATGTAAGAATACTGGACGAAAAAAACAATGTGGTGAGCATGCAAAAGCTTGTTGTAGAACGGTGGTAATGATATATTCCGTTATCAAATAGTAACCCGATTTTTTATTTTGATCTTTTTATGGCTAATAAAAGCCTGAGGCGGATATATTGCTGTAGCAGATTTGGGTAAATATTATAAAACAGATTGCAGAAAGATACAGTCAGCGCCCATAACAGATAAGATCTGATCAAAGCATAGACCGTTATCGCAATGAAAAAAATGAACATCGAAAAATGAAATTTCTCAAAGAAATATGTCTGATTATAATATTTCAGAACTGATGATTTATTTGTGGGCACAGGTGTAAAGCCCGGGTATTTCTTTCTCATGTATCGATTAAGAAATTCACCGTTTTGTGCAAATTTGTTTATAAACTTCACACCTATTCGTTTATAAAACAGAGGCTTCCTGCTCAACTGTATGAAATCAAAAAACGATTTAGGGAAGAATATGGGAATTAAACTGATGCCAAGCAGCATGTAAACAGTCTGATGATTTAGTTCGCTATAACAGAATATGGCTACAGGCAATAGAAACAGTGTTGTCCAAATAAGATTGGGAATCATATTGTATGCGGAGGCCAGCCTGTTTATTCTTCTGGATTCTTTTGTTTCACCGATAGTCATATTGATTCACCAACATTTTTCATTCGTCTAAAGTTAATCAAGAATCAATTCGGGTCAGGTCGTGCTGTCCTCACCTTGTTAAAATGCAATCCCTTCAAGGGGAAATTTTGTATCTCAGGACAGATTCTGAAATTATCCACTGATTGAACGGATATTTGTTTCAGGAATGGGTTTAATTTCGAAACTGTGTTTATTTTGGCAGACAAAACCAAGCAAAATGAAAATAAAGACCTGGGTGTTGATTTCCCGCTGCCTGCTCGGGTTTCTTTACCTGGTATTCGGTCTCGATTTCTTCCTGCACTTCATCCCCTACCAGCCCCTTCATACCGGTAAGCCGGGCGCGCTGGTGGCAGGACTTAAGGGCACCGGTTATATTTACCCGATGATGAAAACAATACAGATCCTTGGCGGTTTATCCTTACTGATCAACCGGTTCGCACCTTTCTCGGCGGTTGTGCTTTTCCCGATTAGCCTGAATGTATTGTTATTTCATACCATTTTGGTGCCGTCGGGGTGGCTGATGGGAGTTATACTGATGGTACCAAATGTTTTTTTGGGATGGGCCTATAGTAAATATTACCAGGGAATGTTTACCGCCAGACCAGAAATATAATTTTATAAATGCACAGCGGATTGAAATTCGAAAATTTGTGTTATTTTAATGTTTTCATAGGATAAGGTTTAATGGTT
>DATHPV010000497.1:0-3886 GCA_035483495.1 Puia sp. | reverse complement strand
AAAATGGCGGAAAATGAATTGATTCAGTCAGCACTTAAACCTGAAGACTGGCTGGTTTGTTTGGATGAAAACGGGAAAACTTTTACTTCCAGAAAATTTTCTGAATTTATCCAGATTCGTGGGAACGAAGGAACCAAAAGGTTGGTTTTCCTGATTGGGGGAGCCTTTGGACTGGATGAAACGTTATTACAAAAATCAAAACTTACCTGGTCATTGTCTTCACTCACTTTTCCGCATCAACTCGTACGGCTGATACTGGCAGAACAAATTTACCGGGCATGCAGTATCGGGCGAAATGAGAAATATCATCACGACTAGGTTATTTTAAATTCTGCAATTAAAGTATATCTTTAAACCAGTTTATCTTCTTCATGTTCAACAACATTACTCTTGCCATAATTATTGTTACATCTGTTATTTCCATAGCTGGATTCAGGAATGGTAAAATTGTGGATGAGTTGATTTTCTGGCCACCCGCTATAAGCAAAAAAAATCAGTATTACAGGTTTATTACCTGTGGCCTGATACACGCCGACTACATGCATCTGATTTTTAACATGCTTACCCTATATTTCTTTGGAACTTATATGGAAGTACATTATCAGGGCGATCTGGGACTGCAGAAATTCTACTACCTGGCACTATATATCGGAGCGCTGATTGTTTCGAATATTCCCACCTATATCAAACACTATAACGATTACGACTACCGCAGTTTAGGGGCTTCGGGAGCAGTATCAGCCGTACTTTTTTCATTTATACTTCTTGGACCCTGGCAACAGATTATCGTGTTGGTTTTTCCTGTTCCGGCAATTATTTATGGCGGCTTATTTCTTTTTTATTCTGCTTATATGTCCCGTAAAGGTGGAGATCATGTAAATCACGATGCACATTTCTATGGCGCACTTTTTGGCATGCTCTTTACTATCGCATTGAGGCCTGATGTTGTAAACATTTTTTTGAACGAACTAAAACATCCTCATTTTTAAACTTCCGGAATATCCAAGTATTTACAAAATTTCGGAGCGGCTGATATTGTTAATCAGCAAAACTTTTTTCGTGTTGGGACCGATACAAAATCGATTATCGATCCGTTGGCCAACTACCCATATAATCTGACTATCCATAACAATTACCCAAATTTTTTCCTTGGCAGTTTTAGAAAGTTTCTGATCTATGAAAAAGCGGGCTAACTTTTTCTTTTTTTTCATGCCCAGGGGATAAAAATAATCTCCGTTTTTCCATTTTCTGAGAATCAGAGGAAATTGAATTTTATCAGCATCCAGCCAGGCGACAAACGGGTCTTTTGTAATTAAAACCGTTTCGGATAAATCCATTTTTTCGATCCGAAGCTGACCCTCTGAATAATCGATTCGCGAATCAGCAGCTTCTATTGGAATATGAGAAGGAGTTTGGTTTTCTATTGGTGCAATAATCAGCCATCGGCGGTTTTTAATTATCCGGTGTGAACTGCTTATTAAATATTTTCCGTTTACGCTGTCCATCAACCGGATCAATTCCTCCGATTGTGGTGGAGAAAAACCGTAGTCTTTTATGATTTCGTATATGATTGTTTGGAGTGGATTGGTTTTTTTCAGCAGCAGAATCGGTATATGAACTTCATCTCCGTTCGCCTTAAGTAATTTTTTTTTGTGAAATTCAACAGCCTGATGATAGAGATCGTAAGCTTCAGAAAAACGGTGAAGGTTTTTTTCAAGGTTCATCAGAATTTCGGGGTAAACAGGAGTCAGAGATGGGATTAACCGGTTACGAAAGAAATTTCTGGTATAGTCGTCAGACGCATTTGAACTGTCTTCTACCCATGTCAGGTTTTGCGAATATGCAAATTCCATTATTACACTTTTGGGGATTGACAGTAATGGCCTGACCAGGTTGCCTTTTCTTATTGGCATTCCTTTTAACCCGGCAATGCCCGTCCCCCTGAAAAAATGCATGAGCATTGTTTCAATATTATCATCAAGATGGTGAGCCGTAAAAACAAATCTAAATAAATTGGGATGATCCGACATTAGTGCATCAAACCATTTATAGCGGAGATTACGGGCAGCAACCTGTATAGAACATTTTTGTAATTCAGCATATTTTTTAGTATCAAATTTTTTTACATAAAATGTTTTTCCATAGTGACCGGCGAGGTCGCGAACAAATTGTTCATCTCTTTCACTCTCCTCTCCTCTTAACTGGAAATTGGCATGAGCGATTCCAAAATCCAGATCAAGTATAGACGCGCAGGATGTAAGGACAACTGAATCCATCCCACCGCTTACGGCAAGCAGTATCCGATCTTTCTTTGAAATATCCAGTTTTTCAATAGATTCCTTAAAATCTGTAAGGAGACTTTTCATAATTAATAGATAAGATCCTCATAAGCCGCTTTTAATTCATTGAATGCATGTGTTTCATTTGCATTTTTTGCCGCGATCATACCTTTCTCATATAGGTCTTTTGCTGCTTCCAGTTCGCCCGCGCGTTCCAATAAACGTGCATAATGGTAATAAGTTCCTATATACGAAGGATCCAGATCAAGTATCTCTGCAAATAACTGTCTCGCTCTTTGTTCCTGTCCAATTTTGATGTATTCAAGACCGAGGGCATGTTTAAGAAATGGATCATCCGGCGACTCGCTTAAGAAAGTTAAAAGCTTTTCTATTTTCTCCATCGTCTGGGTTCGTTTTCATTTATTTTATCATAAACTTGCCTTTTCAAGATATACCTTTGTATAGTTGCACAAGCAACTTTAATTTTTTCAAATAACATGAAGATTTTAGTTTGTATCAGTAAAACTCCGGATACGACGGCAAAAATAGCCTTCACAGATAACAACCGGAAATTTGTAACAGATGGTATTCAATGGATACTGAATCCCTATGATGAATGGTATGCTCTTGTACGCGCCATAGAGCTTAAAGAAAAGGATCCTTCTGCAATCCTTCACCTGCTAATGGTTGGTGGTGCCGACAGCGATGCAATAATCCGAAAAGCGCTTGCACTTGGGGGGGATCAGGCAACCCGGGTGAACGCTGAACCAACGGATAGCTTTTTTGTCGCATCACAAATCGCATCCATAGCAAAATCAGAAAATTATGATTTAATACTAACCGGTAAGGAAACGATAGACTTTAATGGAGCGTCCGTTGGAGGGATGGTTGCTTCGATTCTAAACATTCCATTTGTATCACTGGCTGCCAAGCTGAATTTGACGGGCAGCTCTGTTACTCTTGTAAGGGAAATTGAAGGAGGTGAAGAAACTGTGGAAGCAAAACTTCCACTTGTGATCGGTTGTCAGAAAGGAATGGCTGAACAACGTATTCCGAACATGAAAGGAATTATGGGTGCCCGAAGTAAACCGTTGATAGTAAAAGAGCCAATTGCTGCAGATATCCTCACAGAAATCGTTTCATTTGAATTGCCTCCTGCAAAAAAAGGAGTCAAATTGATTCCCGCGGATAATCCGGAAGAGTTGGTGAAGTTACTGCACGATGAGGCGAAGCTCATTTAAACTATCATTCTTCCATACTTTCACACTATCACACTTTAATAATATGTCAGTTCTCATTTTCATAGAACATTCGGAGGGCAAAATAAAAAAAACAGCTCTCGAAGCACTGAGTTACGGAGCGGCCATTGCAAAACAAACGGGTGTAACCGCTGAAGGACTTTTGCTTGGAACTGTTTCGGAAGATCTGGCTTCACTGGGAAAATATGGGATAGGAAAAATTTATCAGGTTAATCGTGAATCATTAAATAATCTCGATGCCGAACAATATATTGAAATTATTTCGGCAACCGCTGGTAAATACAAATCCACCGTAGTTGTTCTTACTCATAGCAACACCGGAAGAGCAATTGCTCCGGGTATTTCTGC
>DATHPV010000496.1:0-5034 GCA_035483495.1 Puia sp. | reverse complement strand
TCACTCTGATTTACTATCTGGCGATAAGACCCACCTACTGCACCACCCCCAATATAATTATCGGCAAAAGAAACCATCGTTCCCAATGAAACCTTTTGTAAGGATTTCGAAATTAAAGTCCCGGTGATAGTGACTTCTGCGGCAAAACTATCAACTACTGAAAAAGCGCTCTGACTAAGTAAGATCGAGCTGGGAATTGAAGGGTTCATGGTAAAAGTAAAGTTGTTTACTACCTGCGGATCTGTATTGGTACTTGCCCAGATCGTATCCAATCCGCTTCTCAAAGAACTCGTCCACGGAAAGATTGCAGCGCGTTTCCCTGGGAAGAGGTCGATTCTATTTGCATAGGCTGATAATGTATCTGCCCCGTTTGAGAAAAGGCCGGTGGCTGTTTTCAACGTTACCAGCTCAGATTGTGAATCTGTATTCTGGGGCATCAGGACAATAATGGTATCCGTGCTGGAACCATCAGCCATGGCTTCCGGTGAAGTAAGTTTAAGCTGGATAACATCATTGACAGGCACCGATTTTCGGCATGAGAAAAAGATGAGAAGAAGTAAGAGGGTTGCAATTTTAAACCGGATCATAATAAAATTGATTAATTTGGAATTACCGTGTTGGTTAATTTAGATATCCAGCTGACAATATCAAGATCCATCGAAAGACTTACTTCAGGCCCTAAGGTATAGCTCTGTTGCAAAACTGGATTTGGATTATCATGCCGATATAGAATTACACCACCATTCACCCTACACCCTCTCGATAATCTGTAGCCTATAGCAGCTATTAGTGACATATTTTTAAATAAATCATTTGTGCCTTCACGGGTCATTTGATAAGTCGTCAAACCCAGCACTACAGAGTAACGGATCAATCCTTTGTGGATAACTCTTTCTATGGGAATTGATTTATCTATTGGGCGCAAACTAATATTTACACCCAAGTAAGGCCTTATTCCATAGCCAAATTGGTTAAATACCGTCGTGCCAAAATTGGTTAGTCCAAAATCAGGAATAATATAATTGCCCGCTGCAGTTTTTATATCCTGACCCACCGGAGAGGAAGCGCTATACGAGCGTTCTCCTGCAAAAAAATAATGATTGGATTTGATTTTCATTTTAATGTCAACATATGCATCCTTCATTCTTTTTATCTTTCTTTCAATAGCTATGATGGTCGGCAATATGAAATTATAAATGTCTTTTTTGCGTTCATGAGGAATACTTGCAGCAAAAGTACTCAGGTGAAAAAAATAATTGATATTTATTAAAGCATCCTTCAATCGTTCGAGGTTCCTGATCCGGGCCAGAGTCTGATTTGATTTAATTATCTTATGAGTACTGAATTCTTCTATATCTAAATATCCTTCTCCAAAAAGTTCCAAAGAGCTATCCAGGTAGGTCATATTTAGTAAAGGAATAAGGAACTTGGAAGAATCGGCAAATAATTCAGTGGCGACAAGATCTTTCTGACAATTACATCGATAAAGACTATCAGTGAAAAACCGGTTACTAAGGAATTGCTTTTTTAGACTGTCCAGGCGATTACTGATCAACGTATCATGCCCTAGGATTTGCTCATAATCTTTTCGCAATCCATTGTCGAAAAAACCAGTGTAGGCATAATGGTTTTTTAAAGCAATCGGGCTGTAAATGGAATCATTATCTCCATCGTAAAAAGATGGCCATTTAATTGGCTCTCCATATGAAAAATGAACACTTTGTAATTTGCCGAGATCGTGATAATCGTTAGCAGCAGTATTGTCCCTATCCATTATTTTGAAATTGATTTCATCTAGTTTCTCAAAAATGTCATCCGTTACGCAATGGTATAAATTAATGCCAAACCTTGCTCCTGGGGTCAACTGCATATTCATAAAAACATGAACGAATTTGAATGCCTGTGTTCTGGGACTATCCACAATGCGGCTATAATTCCTAAGCTGTCCTGAATCGTACCTGAATATTTGTTCATTTTTCCCGTTTCGAAAAGTCTGGTAAATGTCCAATTGAAACAAATCTCCTTCTTTGAGCGATGAATCAATAGGAATAAATATCATGAAGGGTTGATCAAAAGGAGCTGTATCAGGACTTCTCCTGGAATAAGGATCAATTCTGACAACATATTTTGTTTGCAGATATTGAGCGCAAAGATCAAAAGACATTAGCAAGCAACTCGCGCCAAAAAGCAGAATCAAAAGACTTTTTTTTTGCATGGTAATTAAAGGCTATACTTAGTTTTCCAAAAGTTTGTTGGTTTCAGCATTTTTGTTATTACCATCTGGTTTGGCTTCGTCTGGTTTTATAGAAAAAAGAGTGCTTTCTGTACCGGATATTTTCAAATTGACTGGTTTATCCAGCAAACTATTTCCGATTTTAGCTGAGAAATGTATTGAGGTTAGCGTCGCAATCTCCCCATCGTATGAAACAGCCAAAATATAACTGCGATCGGACTGCAACTGCAAAAGCAGGGCTGGCTTTTCAGAAGATTTGACACCGTTTAGTAAAACAATGAACTTGCTGAAATTCTTTTTTACCAGATTCGATCCTTCAATGTTGGTCTCATTAATAACATAGGTTCTTGAAGCAGGTTCGTAGCGTATCAACGGCAAAGAAATATCTGCCTTTTGATCAAATAAAGATATACTCCATTTATTGGAGGGGAATTTTATAAGCACTAAAGAATTATCGTCATTCAGCGATTTCATTTGTTCGGGTAGAACCGGATCAGGGTACCAGGATTGAAGAAGATCATTTACAAAACCCTGAGCAAAAAAGCTGATTTTTTCATATTCAACTTGGATCGTGGAACAGGAAGGATAATTCGCCGGTTTTTGGAGAAAATCGGTATAATTCTTTTTTACTTCTTCCTTTTTTAATTTCTCTCCCAGTTTATGTTCTTCAGTTTTACCCTGAGAGGTAATTGATAGAAAAAATCTTGTTCCCCTTATATACGCCTTCACATTTATTGAACTGCCGCAGAAAGGGAAACTTTTTTCAACTGGATTCATTTTCGATTGTGCAATTGCTCCCGCGCAAAAAAGGATCGCAATTAGGAAGATGATAGAATATCTCATTGGATCTAATTTAAGGACTAGCTAATAATTAAAATAAAAGTTGATGAATTGGTAAAATCTAATGTGGATCCTTGAGGTAGATAAAATTTGAACATAAGATCATAATAATTTTTCACAACGCCAGTAAATCAAAGGAATTTTTCAATCTTCTAAGTGTTTGCATTTATTTTTATCTGATTCAATAAAAATAAATACTATAAATAAGAATATTAAAAGATCCAACCCACTAAATGGAAACATTTATTCTACTGCCGGTTTCGCAGATATGGCAGATAGGCGATGGAAGGACAGGAAAGATGCGTAAGCATATAACAGGTATGAGTAACCGAAAATAAAGTTCAATGGCAAATCAGAATAATTTCTACTCCAGATTTTTCACTTCATTAAAGTTTGACGGAATAACAACATTTCTTATACCGGCCTCAGCATTGATTGAAGCATGTTTATCCTGGAGCTCTTTGGTCAGTATTTGTTTTGATTTTTGTTCTGAGGGAGGATTCAACCGTTCAGCTTTTTCATATTCAATCACGTGATTTAAAATCTCGGCAGGTAAATCATTTTTGCATTTTACTAAGATTTCTAAAAATTCGGATGCAAAGAACTGATCGATCTGGATCTTTCTTTTTGTCGTGTGAACAAACTTGCCGATTACCCTGCAGATCTCTTTTCACGTACAGATGTGTTTAGGGATTGAGTACCTGGTTGCGGCGGGTGACCTCACCATCCCGGTGCCCATCACCGATCTTACCATTTTTTGCCACGTTTACCTCCTTTATTTTGAGTTAATAATAGACCAATTCCAACAACTGCTATTGTACTAAGAAGAATTCCACCTGTCCATTTTGAAATATCTTCGGAAAAATTCAAATTGTTACAAGCTTTATTTTTCAAGGTTTGACAATTATTGTTGAGGACATGATAGCGTTTACCGTGGATGACCTGATCAAGTGCGATATGGATACGTTGGATCGGATCATTACTGCATATCTCATTCGATTCCACGATGACCATTCCTTTTGTGAAAGACGATTCATCAACGACGGAAGCGCTGCCCACTTCATAATGATTGTGAATAAAAAAACGTTCGTCATTAACGTCATTGCCTAAACAGATTCCCGGATGTTTAACCCTCGAAATGGTTCTGATCTTATCGCGGTAAATAATTTTTCCGGTATCCTCGGTAAAATAAATAATTAGCGTTTCCCCGTTGGGCAAAAACAGGCTTACACAATCCTGGTACATTTCAAAATTTAATATTCTCATAGCACATTATTTAAAATGGTTTAAGATCCTTTCTCTGTCTTCGTTTTCTTTATCTGCTTTAAAATATATTTCGACAAAAATGATCTTTGATTCTTCCTCAAAAAAAGCATAGATCAAGCGGAAACCTGAATTCACTCCTCTGCCTTTTAATGACCTGCAGGCAATTTTTTTAATTTTAATTACGCAAGTTTTTATACTAAGTCCATCTACCCGAAAACTGAAAGGGGGTCTTTCATTTGGCGAAACGGTCAGCACTTTTTTTACAACCTCCATATCTTCTGTAAGGGTGCGGTATTTTTTTAAAAGATTTTTCAGATCTTTTTTATATTCTGGTAATTCTTCAAAATTCATTGCTCCTCTATTTCATTTCCATAATTTCTGACTGAAAATGGCGCCTCCCGGTAAAAGGCCAATTCATAATTAATTAATTCTCCTTCTTTCGATGCAAGCCAGGGCATGTCCTTATGCGAATAATTACTAATGGCAGATGCCGACCAATCAGAAAATTGCTGGATCACTTTATCGATCACTTCTTTCTCTGATGCTTTTAGTAAGGTCAGGTCTGCTTTGATCAGTGGCAAATACCTGGTCTGCGGATACCCATGATAATCTGTTTTGACACGCTCCAGCATTTTTTTATCCATCATCTTGTTCACGATGCTGTCGAGTTTCTGAGGAACCGGACCATAGGGAAG
>DATHPV010000495.1:0-6872 GCA_035483495.1 Puia sp. | reverse complement strand
AGCAAAAAAAAGAAATATACTGGCTGCGGCTGGCAATTGGAAAGCCGGCTGATCCATAAAAAAGCCGACTACCACTAAAAAAAGAAATGCAATAAATATTGAAAGAATGGCAGCGAAATGGTGCCTGCTGAAAATGCGTTCTATAAATTCCTTGCTGTAATGGGACACATCACGAACCTGTTTTATGGTAAAAGGTCCGTTCATGTACCAGTTTACGCGTATGAGCCGGCTGCTGTTCAACTGAACATCCTTCGACTTGAATTGTGATTTGAAAAGTTTTGGATTCGCGATCAATGGTGTCATCTGACGTTTAATGGTACGATCAGCTTCAAAAAAATATAAAAGAGAGAGTCCGATTACAAGAAAAAAACCGGTGAGGAATCCTGCGATCAGCCATGCAATCTCACTATTGGTCATCAACTCTTTCGTGCTGTCGAAATCAATTGCCTTAAAAAAATAATAAATGAGGAGGGTCCCGGGCAATATGAAATTATTGGTACAGTATTTCAAAAAAGGACGTGTCGTGGTGGCCAGAAAACGAAAATGGCGACTATAAAGAATAAAAGTGGTCACATTCCAGCACATAATAAAAGCACCTGCGGAAGCACCGACGATGGCCCCGCTCAGCACATTTACATTACCCAGATATTCAGGTGCAAGGAACAAAGCATCTGCGCCGAAAGAATGCATGAAACCGCCGTGAATTGTTGAGAAAAGAATCACCCAAAACAGCAGCAGGAGCTGATATTTTTTCAGATATAACAATATCAGCTGGACGGGAAAAGAATAGTAAACCGCTTTCAGGTAACGCATCTTGCAGCCGGGATCTAATTGAAAGTTAAGTGAAAATTAAGCCTGTCTATACCGCTTATCTCTATCTAACGGAAAGGCCATATTAAAATTACTTCATTGAGGGTCTTAACACATAGATCGCATAAATAAGACTGAAAAGAAGCAACATACTGTTAGCCTGATGCAGTAGTGCGACCCAATCGAAAGTTACCCAGCGGTTAGCCACAATGGCAGGACTGGCCAGTAATGTACATATACCAAGCACTATCTGAAACAATACAAGCCCCAGGGGAAATAGCAAACGGGTACGCTGACTGCGAATAATTCCGGATCTGAAAAGTATTAATGTCCACACACTTACTGCCAGTAAAATGACATATGCGAGATTTCGATGCATAAAGTGAATTGTAATCTTGTTTGCAATAAAATTCAGCAGGAATGGCGATTGGTTGAATAGCTGATCCGGAAACCAGTCGCCGTTTATCGTAGGCCAGGAAGGTGCAACGGCCGCAGCTTTGTTTCCTGCCATAAGCGCACCATAAAGCATTTGAATAAAAACCAAAACCAGTAGTGTGATAGAAAAAAACCAAATGCCTCTGGAATTACGGAAGCGGGTAACAGGGAACAATAGTTTAAGTGAAAACCAAAAAGAATAAGAAATGAGCCCGACTGCAAAAATGAAATGCAAAGCCAGTTTGGTTGGTTTTACATAAATCGCATCTCCATTCAAACCGCTGGCAACCATAATCCATCCTATTGCTGCCTGAAGCAGTCCAAGAAAAAACAAAATGAGCAGCGGCGTGATCATTTCGCTTTTTAATTTCCTCCTGTATAACAACCAGCCAAAACCGACAAGAAATACTACCCCGACAAAACGCGCCCATAGTCTATGAAACCATTCCCAGAAGAAAATAAATTTAAAATCCGATAGTGTAAAATCTGCATTTATCAGATGAAACTGGGGAGTCTGTTTGTATTTGTCAAATGCCGACGCCCATTGCTGACCGGTTAGCGGAGGTAAAACACCTGTAAATACATCCCATTCGGTAATGGAAAGGCCCGAACCGGTTAATCTTGTGATGCCGCCGAGTAATACCTGGATAAATAACATGAAAGTACCTGCCAGTACCCAAAATGCTACGGCACTGTTTAATGACTTCGTTTTCCAAAAGACCATTTAACAAAAATAATTCATCCGTGACGCTCCGGATAAAAATTTCTGCTGTAAAAAAGGTACATTCAGAATGTGTGAGCATAAAGCGCATAACTATTTTCCAGGTCAGATTGATACAAACGCTCATTGTTTTAAATTTGGCGACATAATGAACCTGTTAAAACCATTTCACCATTCCCATTTAGTCGAAGCAGGCTGTGACGAAGCAGGGCGGGGATGTTTTGCGGGACCAGTGTTTGCCGCTGCCGTAATTTTGCCTGCCGATTTCTATCATCCGTTGCTGAACGACTCCAAACAGGTAGTTCCTGAGATAAGAGCTGAATTAAGAAGTTATATTGAAATACATGCAATTGATTTTGCAGTGGAAAAGGTAAGCAATGAAGAAATTGACGAAATCAATATACTGAGGGCTTCTTTTAAAGCCATGCATCTGGCTTTAAAAAAATTAAAAAAGCAACCTGAATTTCTTTTGATTGACGGGCATCTTTTCTACAAGTATCAAAAAATTCCTCATCTCTGTGTAATTAAAGGCGACGGTATTTATGCTTCCATTGCGGCGGCAAGTATTCTTGCGAAAACATATAGGGACGATTATATGCAACAATTACATTCAGAGTTCCCGCAATATGGCTGGTTCAATAACAAGGGTTATGGAACCCCGGAACACCGGAGAGGAATTGAATTGCATGGGCTATGCAACTACCATCGGAAAAGTTTTCATATTACTCCTGCACAACTTCCCCTTTTTGAGAAAAAATCCATTGAAAGTACATGATTCAATTTCCGGAAGACCTCGTGCTCGAAAATGAACGTGTACTATTGAGGCCTTTGCAGCAGCAGGATCTGGAATTTCTTAAACCATTTGCTGAACAGGAGCCGGAAATATGGACGTATTCCCTCGTCAGCGCAGCAGGAATAACGGGAATGAAAACTTATATAGACTACGCCATTGAACAGAGGCATTTAAGAAAAGAGTATCCATTTATAGTTTTCGATAAGAAAGCGAAAGCATTCGCCGGAAGCACCAGATTTTATAATATTCAGTTGGCTTTTTCAACAACCATTTTGGGATATACATGGTACGGGAAAAAATTTCAACGTACGGGATTAAATCGCCACTGTAAACTCCTGATGTTGGATTATGCATTTGAACAATGGGGAATGGAAAGGGTGGAATTTCAGGCAGACCTCAGAAATGAGAAATCTATTCAGGCTATGAAAGACATTGGTTGTACAGTGGAAGGAATTATGAGAAGCACTTACCCGATAAAGGGCGCTGGCAGAAGGGATTCAATCGTACTTTCTATCCTCAGGGATGAATGGTTTGATTCCGCGAAAAAGAACCTATTGGAGAAGATTCATTGAAATTTTTAATTGATCATCCACACTCTCACACTCTCACACCCTCACACTCTCACACTTTCTTCAGCTTTCTTCCCAAACGCCAGCCCCTTTACGAATAATTTCCGCTTCACCGGAAGTATAGTCGATGATCGTAGAAGGAATCATATTACCCAAACCACCATCGACTACAATATCTACCTGATTTTTAAAATGATCGTAAATAATTTCAGGGTCCGTATATTCTTCCACTGATTCACCGGGTAATGAAGTGCTTAATACCGGATGTCCGAGACTGCGAACGATGGTCCTTGCAATTAAATTGTCAGGAATGCGAAGACCGATACTGTTTTTTCTGCTTTTCAATATTTTCGGAACTTCCTTACTTGCCGGAAGAATAAATGTATAAGGCCCGGGTAAATGATTCTTCAAGATGCGGTAAAGAGGAGTGGAAATACTTTTGGTATATGTGCTCAGATCACTCAGGTCATAACATACAAAAGAAAGTTGGGCTTTGGCAGGATCAATTCTTTTAATTCTGCATATGCGTTCGATGGCTTTGTGTTGAAAAATGTCGCATCCAAGCCCATAAATTGTATCGGTTGGATAAATGATAATCCCACCCGACAAAAGGCAGTCTTTAATGATTTGAATATTGCGTTCCTGGGGATTTTCCGGATGAACTGTAAGAAACATGACACAATGTAAGATTGCAATCCCGCAACTTTGACTCATTCAATGTGATTAATGTAATTTAATTTTATAAAAAGTCGTTCATGGAATTAAGATCGGTTGACCGTTATCAGAATATTTCTCCGGAGGACTTTAAGAGAAATTATTTGAAGCCTCTAAAACCGGTGATAATTGCCGACATGGCAAAACATTGGCCTGCTTACTGCAAATGGAATTGGGATTATTTTAAGGCCGTTATGGGCGAACAGGAAGTGGGGATCTACAACAATTTAAAAAGTGATGCCTATACTCCCGTTAACACTGCCGATGATTATATGAAATTCGGAGACTATATCGACATGATCCGAAAAGGTCCTGCTAAATGGAGGATATTTCTTTTTAATTTATTCGAACACGCCCCCAACCTTGTTCATGATTTCTGCTGGCCTGAAAAGTATAGCAGGGGATTCGTAAAGAAATTCCCCATGTTGTTTACGGGTGGGTTGGGATCTGTTACACATTTGCATTTTGACATGGATCTGTCGAATATATTTCATACCCAGTTCATTGGAAAAAAACGGATTTTACTTTTCCCTTTTGAAGAGCAACACAAACTATATAGAAAACCATGGGAAGTTCTGAGCCTCGTTAATTTTGAGAAATATTACGATGGTGAAAATAATAAGTTGGACTACGAACGTTTCCCGGCACTACATCTTGCAAAAGGTTACGAGTTGATATTGGATCATGGTGAAACACTTTTTATGCCAGCTGGTTACTGGCATCACATGGAATATATTGAGAGTGGGTTTGCCATGAGCCTGAGGTCTCTTCAGCCAGGAATAAGCAGTAAGATAAAAGGTGCCTGGAACTTATTTATCATGCGCCATTTCGATACCATGATGAAAAAAAATGCGCCTGTCTGGTGGTATAATTACAAAAGAGATAAGTCTTTCGCAGATGCAGGGAAAGAATTAAGGAAGGCAGGATACATACCGCAGGCAAAGATGTCGCCAGTCGGCCACAGGCTAAACTGACAATTTATAGGGGGTTATCAGGCGTTGATAGTCCAGGTTTCACGACCGCTTAGTAACTTATTCAGATTACCCTTTCCTTTTGTTCTGATCGTTTCTTCGATCTGCATATTAAGCATGTCTTCATAACAAGGCCTGTCATTTGTATAAAATACTCCGAAAGGTCTCGGGAAGTGCGATTCAAGGGTTGGATCATCGAACATCCTGATTAACGTCTGTGCCTTATAAATATCCTTTTCATCGTGTATCCAAAGATCTTCAGCCGTATATCCGTTACCAATTTCTACCAATACAGGTTTCATGCCGTCAAGCCTTATTCCCTTATTTTGCTGCGCTCCGAATATTAAAGGTTTTCCCTGTTCCAGGAAGATAGTTTCAGATGATTTAGAATTTTTTTCTGTGAAAATCTCAAAAGCACCATCGTTAAAAATATTACAGTTCTGATATATCTCCAGAAAAGAAGAGCCTCGGTGTTGATGACTTCGCATCAACATCTGTTGAAGATGTTTTGGATCCCTGTCCATACTTCTGGCAATAAAGCTTGCATCCGCTCCCATCGCCAGCGCCAGCGGATTAAATGGATGGTCAATACTCCCCATCGGAGTGGACTTTGTTACTTTATCCTGTTCAGAAGTAGGGGAATACTGTCCTTTGGTTAATCCATAAATCTGGTTATTGAACAAAAGAATGTTCACGTCAAAATTTCTGCGAAGCAAATGAATGGTATGATTGCCACCAATACTCAGGGAATCACCGTCTCCGGTAACAATCCAGACACTGAGTTCGGGTCTGGTTGCTTTCAAACCTGATGCAATGGCAGTTGCCCTCCCGTGAATGGAATGCATGCCATAAGTATTCATATAATATGGGAAACGACTGCTACAACCTATCCCTGAAATGATAACGATATTTTCCCTGGGCACCCCAATTTGTGGCATTACTTTCTGTACCTGCGCAAGAATCGAATAATCGCCACATCCAGGACACCAACGAACCTCCTGGTCTGTTGTAAAATCCTTGGCTGTCAACGGAATAGCTGTAGGTGCTGCACTTATCATTTTAACTAAAATTCCTGCAAATTACGACATAATGAGCCGTTTGGTGGAATGGGTTTTGCCTTCTTGCTGTATAAACAGTTAAAAAATGAAAAAAATTCTATTGGTGCTAAGTATCGTATCCGGTTTCATTCTCATGGGTTGTTCAGCAGGGTATGTCACTGCTCAACCCGCCGACGTAACATATGCTCGTCCTGTAGCACCGGGACCAGATTACGTTTGGGTTGGAGGTGAATGGGAATGGACCGGTGGAAATTATCACTACCGCGAAGGATCCTGGCAGTAGTTGAGTTGGAATCGATTAAAAAGGATAGCCGTTGAAAATGGATTAATCCATAATCAACGGCTATCTTAATTAAAAACGATTAATATCTGCTGTTGCTGTAGTTATTTCTTTTCTGGAAATTACCACCACCACCACCGTTTCTATTTCCGCCACCAGCTCCGCCAGTGCGTTCTTCACGGGGTTTAGCTACTGATACGTTAATGGTCCTGCCATCAACTGAAGCGCCATCCAATTCGGAGATTGCTTTCTTAGCAGCTTCATCGTCTGCCATTTCAACAAATGCAAATCCACGTGATTTCTGAGTGAATTTGTCAAGAATAACTTTAGCAGATGAAACTTCACCGTACTCTGCAAAATACTCGTTTAAGTCTTCGTCAGTTACGTTGAAGCTTAAATTTGAAACATAAATGTTCATACTTAAATAAAAAATTAAATGATAAAAATACAAGCTGACTGAAAGCAGGAGTAAAGGCGACTAACTAACCGTACTGAAGATTGCGTAGCAGAATGTTTGTTCA
>DATHPV010000494.1:0-3662 GCA_035483495.1 Puia sp. | reverse complement strand
CGTAGCAGTTAATGAGTTAAGAGTGATGTGAATCATTCTATAAATCAACGGTGGCGTTAAGCCATCGTTGATTTATTCTAATCTGCAGTATCCGGATGCGTATCTTCAACGTCGGACTGTGGAAATAATTTTCTTCTGAGTTTTTTTCTGTAAGTAAAGAATATGATGTTGCCAAGAGGTATCAAAAGGTAGATCATACCTGAATTAATAGATTGCTCTCCTTTTATAAAAAAAACAAACACCAGCGAAAGAACACCGGTAAATATCATAATGGCTTCTTTATACATTTCGCTTCTGCAATCAAATTTTTCAAATGAAGTAAATCCCCGTTCGTTTGATTTTCTGTAAACGTTGAAGTACATTAAAAAAAAGAGGATGTATATCATAATGAATCCAAGGGCGTATATCATCATAAGTTCCGGCATTTGTTGTGTATTTATCTTTAACGGAGAATCATGCGTGCCATAAATCTGATTGCTGAATAAAAGGGTAAAAAGAAATTTGAGTGGGTATGTATAAAACAAAACAATGAATAACAGCGCACCGTTCAGGAAAATTGTAAATCCATCTTCCATTCCGTAACTTCTGAAAAAACGATGTTGTTCAGACCAGATTGAAAAGAGAATGGCGAAGCTAATTCCAAAGGCAAAAAACCCGCGCATACTTATTAATAGATCCTCAAAACTTTTGGGCACTTCCAGGGATACGATCAGCAGTGTCACAGCAAAAGCAAATACGCCATCACTAAAAGTTTCTATCCGCTGAATTTCGAAATCGCGTTTTCTCGAACTATCGCGGCTTTTTAACCGATCAGGGGAGAATATTTTTCTTATCATCGATGAAAGTTTTCAAAGTATGGTTGTTTGAATTGTTATCCCCGTAAATGCCAGGCTTTTGGACGAACGAAAGATTGAAGACCTGCATGTGAAAGTGTTACACCAAAACCAGAATGATTTCTGCCACTCCAGGGCAACGGAGCGGAGACACGATCGCAGCAATTCCAATATCCGGTTCCTGCATTAATCTGCTGCAATATTTTTTCAGCTCGTAGTTTGTCGGAACTATAAACGGCCGCCGTTAAACCATATTCCGTTTCCTGCATCAACCGGATGGCTTCGTCATCATTACTCACTTTCATAATACCGATGATGGGCCCGAAGGATTCTTCCTGCATCAGAAGCATATCATGTGTAACATCCGTTATAATTGTGGGTTCAAAATAATTGCCCTTTCTATTGATGCGTTTACCTCCTGTTAAGATGCGGCCACCTTTCTTAACCGCATCGGCCACCTGATTTTCCAAAACAGCAATCTGTGCTTTCCTGGTGAGTGAGCCAAAATATACGCCCGCTTCTGTTGGTTCACCGATTTTCCAGGAAGCTACTTCTTTAACAAATTCCCTGAGATATTCATCATAAACAGATTCATGCACATATATACGTTCTACTGCACAGCAACTCTGCCCGTTATTATAAAATGCACCGTCCGCTGTTGATGAGGCTGTTTGTTTTATATCGGAAATATCGTTCGCTACGTATAGTGGATCTTTTCCACCCATCTCCAACTGACAGGGAACCATTTTCTGTGCGCATTTTTCATAAATATATCTGCCTGTTTTGTAGGAGCCGGTAAAAAAATACCCATCAAACGGGATTTTTAATAATAGTTCGCCCACATCTTTTCCTCCAGAAGCTAATTGGAATACATTCTCCGGTATTCCGGAATATTTTAATAATTTTTCAATTTCCATTCCCGTCAATGTTGCAAATTCCGAAGGCTTGTACATGACAGCATTTCCCGCCAAAAGTGCCGGCACAAAAACATTTACTCCAACCAGCCAGGGATAATTCCAGGCCGAAATATTACATATAACGCCCAGTGGTTCGTAAGAGATTTTTTCCTCAAGTCCTTTCTCTTTGGACATCAGTTCTTCACCAAGATATTTTTCCGAGTTTTCTGTCAGCCAGTTTATTCTGGTTATGGCTCCATTGATTTCATTTCTGCTTTGCTGTAATGGTTTTCCAACTTCTGCAGTCAGTACGGAAGCTATTTTTTCAATATTGGTTGCAAGTGACTGTGAGAATTTTTTTATGATGTCTGTTCTCACGGTTAAACTCAAAGCCGACCACTCTTTTTGTCCTTCTTTCAATAAGTAATACTTTTTATATAAGGCTTCGGAACTCTCTTCGGGGATATCGCCGATTATTTCTTCCGTTGAAGGATTGATGATTTGCATAAAAAAATATTTTTTGTCTAAAGAGCTTTTAAGTAAAGCTTTTTAAAGTCGTCTCTGCTTACCGGTTTTGGATTGTTTGGATGTGCAAAATCTGCAATCGCAAGATCAGCCAGCGTTTCGATATGTTCGGTTTTAACGCCTATTGCACTGAGTTTACGCGGAATATTTATTCTGTCGTTTAAATCAAAAAGGTATTTTACAACTGCGTCGCCGGATTCTTCTTTCAGGTTTAAAGCCCTGGCAATTTGTATGAATTTATTTTCAAACCCAACAATATTAAATTCCATACCATAAGGAATATTGACTGCATTAGCCAGGCCATGATGCGTGTCCAGCAATGAAGAAAGCGGGTGTGCCAGAGAATGCACTACCCCCAAGCCTTTCTGAAATGCAACAGCCCCCATTAATGAAGCGATGAGCATTTTACTGCGCGACTCAAGATCCGGACGATTAACGGCTTTCTCCAGTGAATCGTTAATGAGGGAAATTGCTTCCAGCGCGATGCCGTCGCACATGGGATGAAACATATTTACCAGGAACGCTTCCATATTGTGAGTAAGGGCATCCATGCCGGTGGCGGCAGTTACAAAAGGGGGAAGATCCATGGTGAGGGATGGATCTGCAAATACAATTCGTGCCAATAATTTTGGTGAAAACAAAATTCTTTTCTGGTGTGTTTCGTCATCGGAGATGATGGCACTTCTGCCTACTTCGCTGCCGGTACCCGCCGTTGTAGGTATGGTGATAAAATGAGGAACATCGTTGGTTACGAATACATCGCCACCTTTCAGATCATCATATTTAAAAAGATCTTCCCGGTGATTCACGCGTAGCGTGATTGCCCTGGCTACGTCTAATGCTGCTCCGCCTCCAATGCCAATAATTGAATCGCGTTTCGTTTCGTCATAAATTTCAGTTCCTTTATATACATCCGACTTTACCGGATTTTTATGAATCTCATAAAATAATTCCACCGAAATATTTTCACTCGTCAGATCTTTTATAATTTCTTTAAAAAAACCCAGATTGGATACGTTGGGATCCGTTACGATTAATGGCCTGGCAAGTCCCTGTTTTTTCAGATATGGGCCTAATTCTTTACTTGACCCGGCGCCGAATCGTATAATCGTGGGGAAATTATATTGAACTATTTTATTAAAGTTCATGCTCTGTATGATTGAGTTTAGATGATTTCGAAATACCTTTTAAGTTCCCAGTCTGTCACAGACTTCAGGTGCTGACGCCATTCCCACTCGCGCGTGCCTGTGAAATGATTCACAAAACCATCCCCGAGAATTTCTCTCGCGACAGCAGACTGTTTCATTTTTCTGGTGGCTTCATCCAGCGTTGTAGGCAATCTGCCGTTGGAATCATCCAGATAGCCGTTTCCGGATACGGCGGGCTGATTCAACTCCAGTTTATTTTT
>DATHPV010000493.1:0-4010 GCA_035483495.1 Puia sp. | reverse complement strand
GGATGTGCAGCAAGAAATGCAGAATAAAAGAACTTGCTTTGATTGAATTCAAGATTTCCGCATCCAACATATTTATACGCCATTTTTTTATCGGGAATCAATTCGTTGGTATATGGATAATAATTACGCCAATAGGGAAGGATGCTGATTAGAAGAAAAACGCAACCGGCAATCACAAATATTTTAACTTGATTATAGTCAAGCCAGTAAAACAGTGCACCGCACATAATGTATAAGAAAGGATATATAAATATCATCTGCCGGATTCCTATTTGTGTCTTATAAAAGAAGCTCATAAATACTATAAAATAGACTACCGGTGCAAAAAGAAAAAATTCGTTCCTGAAAAAAACTTCCGCAGCTCTGTTTTTGACTATTAATATCATTCCGGTAAACATAAATAAAAGACTGGCGAGCGGAGTTTTAAATAGAATTGATACAAAGTAATAATACCAGAAACTTCCTCCCCGCGAAGACCTGCCCAATATGGTAATGTTAGTAAACGTGCTTTTAACGTAGTCACCACCTCCCATCTGATCGTAATATTTGGAAAGATCCAAGCCGGTAACAAAAGCCTTGGGCAATGGAACCGGCAAGCTATACGGAAGTGTTTTTTGCAACCGTAGAAATGAATTGCTGAAAAAATGAAAATTACTTAGTTCTGTATTGGTATCGTGAAAACCATAACCCAGATTGATAACCATCCAGTTTATAAAAAAGAATAATATAAAATAGGATAAAAAATCGATGAGTTTAATCCCGGGTTTATATATAAAGTAATAAACGACTAATACAATAGGAAGAAGGATATACAGATGAAATAACGATTGTTTTACCAATTGGGAAGCTGCAACACAGAGCGAAAAAAATATAAAATGTTTTATTCCCGGAGTAGTGCAGAATTTCCATAAACTATAAAATGTAAGCGCCAGGAATAACATCGAATAACTGTCCGTAGTTACCAGTCCGGAATTGGCGATCATATTTGGACAGACGCTGATAAGAAATGCAGAAAATAAACCTGCCCGAGAACCATACATTTCTTTCGTCCAGTAATAAACCAGCAGAATAGTAAAAACAGAAACCAACATTGTTATATAACGTCCGGTGAAGACATCACTGGCGCCATAGTCCGTTTTTTTTAATCCCGGATTAAGTAATTGGCTGAAAATCCTCGGGATCAGGTTTAAGACGGAAACGGGCATTTTGCTGGCATCCATTTGATCCACCCGTTCAGTATGACCTTTTAGGAGGCGGGTTGCGTATGACAGATGGGAGGTTTCATCAAAAGTCAGTGACTGGGCGCGTAAATAGAAAATTCCGTTTATTAAATAAAGTAAAAGGATCAGCGCAAGAGCGAAGCGTTTGTCCGTCAGTTTATGCAGGCCCATCCAATTCAACAACGGTAATTTATCTGTTTCGAACAGCGGTTAAAACTTAAATTCTATTCTAAAGATAGGGAGCCCTGGAATCGGGCACTTCGTTGCATGTCTGAAACATACATGAATGTTGAGGGCACTGAAAAGTATTCATTAATAGTTGGATTATAATTGGGAGATAATTGAGAGATAGTTGGGACCAAGTCCATTAAATTTAAAATAATATTCCAGTAAAATAATAATAAAATATAAATATTTACGTAATTTGATAAAATATCTTTTCGTTTATTTCACGGTGTTTATAGAAATAGAATATCAAAACTTTCTATATGGCGAAGCTTTTAAATGGTATCAATGGACCTTTTTCAGGTAAGGTTGGAGCGGTGGTGGGTTATGTTTTAAATGGTCAGGCAGTAATACGCGGACTTCCTGGAAAAAAAAATTGGAAGTCTTCGGTGGCTCAAAAGCAACAACAGGCAAAATTTGCTTTAATGCATGATTTTCTCAGAACTATTCTTCCATTTTTGAATATCACGTATGATGGTGTGGCTGTGCAGATGACAGGATTTAATAAAGCCTTCTCTTATAACGTAAAAAATGCTATTTCCGGAACCTATCCGGATCTTCAGATCGATTACACCCGGGTCCAGGTTGGAAGCGGGGATCTGCCAAATGCCCAGTCTCCGGCAGCGATCGTTTCATCTGATGGACATATCACATTTAGCTGGACATATGATAGAACAGTGGCATCTGCAAGTCCCACAGATCAGGCTTTTGTCGCCATTTACTGTGAAGAAAAAAAAATGTGGAATTGTGAGTTAAATCCGGCTTCGAGAAAAGCAGGCATCTGCCTGATAGATGCCACCAGTTTTTCAGGCAAAAAAGTCCATACATATATTGGATTCATCTCTAATGACGGTAAGACCGCAAGCGATAGTTTGTATACAGGCAGTCTGCAACTCTAGTGAGAGATTCCCGATTTTTTTTCAAAAAATGTGGTATTTTTTTAGGTGAAGGCCTTTCATTACCGCGCCGTAAACTTTGCATTAACAAATTGTGACTTCAGAATGCGAAGTTTTTCCCATATTTAATATTGTTGATATATACCAGTTTTATTTTCTTCCACATATAGGATTCAGGCATTAACAATGCTTTGACAAATCGTAACAATTCCTTTTTCTTCTCTTAATCCTGCCGACACACCAGGATTCTACATTCGCCTCCGAAGTCTGTTAAAATAAACTTAAAACTAATTTACTATGAGCAAAAGAATTACTCCTATTCTTTTAAGAGTATTGTTTATCGTGCTGCTTCTTCCGGTACTCGCTTTTGCAGAACGACCCATTACGGGTCAGGTGCTGGCATCTATCGATCAGTCACCGGTGGCCGGGGCCACAGTTATTATTAAAGGTTCAAAAGTTGGTACTTCAACCGGCCTCGACGGAAAATTTACCATCCATGCAAATCAGGGAGACGTGTTGGTGATCACGGGAGTTGGAATTACGCGTCAGGAAATTACTGTTGGTGCAGAAGATGACCTGACGATTAAGGTTACTACAAGCAGCAGGAATTTGAATGAAGTAGTTGTTACTGCAACAGGAATCAAAAAGGATTCAAAAAGAATCGGCTACTCACTTCAAACAATTGATGCTTCAAAGCTGACTCAGGCGAGAGAAGCAGATCCCATCAGCTCGTTAAAGGGAAATGCCGCCGGTCTTGAAATTAATATAAATCAGGAAATTGGTCATCCGTCAGATGTAATCATTCGCGGGGAAAACGCACCACAAGACCGTCCAATGTTTGTAGTGGATGGGGTGCCTATTACTTCTGATACATATAATCTCAATTCGGATGACATCGATACGTATACCATATTAAAAGGACCTAATGCGGCAGCTTTATATGGCTTTCAGGGAAAGAACGGGGCCATTATCATTTCAACAAAGAAAGGTACAAGGGGTAAAAAGGGAGTGGTAGTTTCTTTCAATAATACTACACAATTCAACAATGGATTTATTGCCCTGCCAAAATACCAGGACAGCTATGGTCCCGGCGACAATGGCAAATATGCTTATGGGGGAGGAGGATCCAGTTCTGCTTCGTACTTCGGCAATGGTGCGGTAGGAGTTGGAATAAATGATTATGATTACGATGTATGGGGACCGCAGTTTAATGGTCAGTTATTACCGCAATATGACGGCGCTTATGATCCCACACAAACTTATGTAACAAAGTTTGGCGACGGAACATCTTATTCAGGACATGTGGCACCCACACCCTGGGTAGCCCGAGGTACAGATAACCTGAAAAAATTTATACAAACAGGGTTATTACAATCCAATAGTATTTCTGTTACATCTTCTACAGATAAAACCGATGTTCGTTTCTCTATTGGAAATACTTACCAGCAGGGGATCGTTCCGAACACACAATTGAACAATGCAAATTTCACGGCCAGTGTTGTTCAGAGATTCAACCCCAATTTTACCGCTACAGCATATGTGAATTATAGCAGGCAGTCATCTCCCAATGTGCCGGATGTTACTTATGGTCCAAATAGTATCATATATGATATCATCATCTGGGGAGGAGCGGACTGGGCTATGAGCGATATGAAAAACTACTGGCAAA
>DATHPV010000492.1:0-5207 GCA_035483495.1 Puia sp. | reverse complement strand
TTCATTTGAAAAAGAAAACGTAGTTGCCGTGAAAGTGAAAGTTGAATCATCTGAGTACGTTGAAAAAACACCGAAAGCGAGCTCTAATCCTCTTTTAAATGTAGGAAGCCAGGTATATAACTGGTTATTGAACCCACTTTTTAACGCCTAACCCAAAACTCATAACCCATAACTTATAACCCCTAAACCTGTACCCTTAAACCCCGGCCGATGGTGAACCCCGCAAAGGGCGGGAACCGTTGGCCTTTTTTATTAGAATTCTTTAGGTGGAAGATACCGCATCATGCTTTACCGGAAAATTAACTGAGTTGGCAATAAAGCAAAAATGATGTGCCTTATCGTGGAGTTCATTTAATTTTTCCTTCATCCAATCCTCTTTTACTTTCACATCCGGATGCAGGATCACTTCAGTAAATTTTCCATTACCATCCGCTGATTCTTCCAAAGTAGCAGATGCTTTATCCTGATATTCAAGAACGATTACAGAGGCTTCAGAACAGAGATGCAAAAACCAAAGCATATGACAGGAAGACAAAGAAGCGAGAAACATTTCTTCAGGATTGTATTTTGATTTGTCTCCACGAAATGAAGGATCTGAAGAAGCTTCGATTTTTGGTTTACCCTCAACGGAAATAGTATGAGATCTTTCATATCCACGATAATTCTCAGTGCCCTTACCGGTGTTGCCGGTCCATTGGAGGTTAGTTTTGTAATAGTGTTGCCGCATATAGAATTATAAGTTATGAGTTATGGGTTATGAGTTATTTAGCCAAATTCATAACTCATAATTCATAACCCATAACTCAATGAAGTTTTGTAGTTATAATTCCGCCTCCGATGACGTCGTCGCCTTCGTAAAAAACGGCGCTTTGTCCGGGTGTGATACTTTTTACAGTTTCATAAAAATGCACACGAAGCTGATTGCATTCGGTATAAAGATTACTCAGTGCGCCTTTATCCTTATATCGGATTTTTGTTACAGATTCCATTCCATCCGGAACGGATTCATATTTCTGAAGATTTAATCCGGAGACCATCATAGACCGGCCGGCCAGATCTTTTTCTTCGCCAAGAACAACGGTATTATTTTCGGGATGAATAGCAGTTACATATACTGGTTTTCCAAAAGTCACATCAAGACCCTTACGCTGTCCGATTGTATAAAAAGGATAGCCCCGATGTTTTCCAATCATATTCCCTTCCGCATCTACAAAAAATCCTCCTTCTACTTTATCTTCAAGTCCGGGCATTTTCTTTTTCAGAAAACCCCTGTAATCATTATCAGGAACAAAACAGATTTCATAACTCTCACTCTTATTCGCGAGTTCCGGATATCCGTAGTCAACGGCCATCTGGCGTATTTCAGGTTTTTTATACTTCCCCAGTGGTAACATGGTTCGACTTAAAAGATCCTGTTGCAAACCCCATAACACATAACTCTGATCCTTCTGTTCATCCACCCCTTTACTCAGGAAAAATCTTCCGTTAGTATGCTGATGAATAAAAGCATAGTGGCCTGTTGCTATAAATTCACAATCCAGTGCATCTGCTCTTTTAAGGAGGGCCCTCCATTTGATATGGGTGTTGCACATCACACAAGGATTGGGAGTGCGGCCTGCAAGATATTCCTCCACGAAATTGTCGATCACGGCGGTACCAAATTCATCCCTTATATCCAGCACAAAATGAGGAAATCCGTGTTGAACCGCGGCCATACGTGCATCATTGAAACTGTCGAGGTTGCAACACCCGGTTTCTTTTTTGGATGAACCGGTACCTGCATAATCCCAGGTTTTCATGGTAATGCCGATCACTTCATAACCCTGATCCTTTAACATTAAAGCGGTTATGGTACTGTCAATACCTCCGCTCATCGCTACCAGCACTTTGCCATTTCTGCTCATAACCGCAAAGATACTTATTCCCTGAAAATAGTATTTTATCACCTCCTCAAAACCTGTAAATTGCCTTATAAACAATTTTAAGTACGCAGCTAAATTTTAAGTTATGATCAAAATGCAAATCATCGGGAATCTTGGAAAAGATTGTGTCACCAATCTTGTGAATGGAAAAAATGTGATCAATTTCAATGTGGCCCATACGGAGAAATACCGGGATGCACAGGGAAACCAGAAGGACAAAACAGTTTGGGTGGATTGTGCTTATTGGACCGACAGAACAGCCATTGCCCCTTATTTGAAAAAAGGAACGCAGGTATATGCTGAAGGTACACCTGATATACGCACATACCAGAAAACTGATGGAACACAGGGTGTGTCATTAACGCTCAGGGTATTCACGGTTCAACTGCTCGGCAGCCGCAATAGTAATGAAGCAGGAGGGGTTGACAGTTATAATTCCGGTTCATCGGGCAGTATCGCCGGTGTGCCTGCAAGTAGTGAAATGAATGCTCCTGTGGACGACCTTCCTTTTTAAAGTATTCCGTTGATAAAAAATGTCCTCCCGGCAAAAACGGGGGGACATTTAGTTTTCTTACCTTCCTTCTCCATTTTAAAATTACCAAATGAAAAAATCTTCTTCACGCCGTCATTTCATTCAACAGATGAGTGGAACAGCACTTGCATTGGCAGCAGCTAATAGCTCTCTGGCATTTGCCGATCACTGGCAGAACCGGGTTGACAGTTACTCAAGGAAAATATCACCCAATGATAAAATCCGTTTCGCAACCGTAGGAATGGGAATTATGGGTAATAACGATACCAGCACTGCTTTGAAAATTCCCGGAACTGAACTGGTTGCGGTATCTGATCTCTATTCCGGAAGGTTGGAAAGGGCGAAAGAATTATATGGAAATAATATTCAGGTTACGACCGACTACAAAGAAATTCTAACCAGAAAAGATATCGACGCTGTTATTATTGCGACAGCCGATTTATGGCATTCCAGAATTTCTATTGAGGCACTGAAGGCGGGAAAGGCGGTATACTGTGAAAAGCCAATGGTTCATGAGATCAGCGAAGGACTGGGAGTAATTGACGCCTGGAGAAAAAGTAACAAGACCATGCAGATCGGAAGTCAGCGGGTGAGTAGTATCGGAGTTTTAAAAGCTCGCGAAGCAATAAAAAATGGAGCCATCGGGCAACTGGCCGTGGTGGTAGCGAATTTTGACAGACAAAGTGCTTTAGGCGCCTGGGAATACACCATGCCTACCGATGCTTCAGCTACCACTGTTGATTGGAAAAGATATATAGCGGGAATGAAAGACGAGCCTTATGATCCTAAAAAGTTTTTCTGGTGGAGAAATTATCGTGCTTTCGGAACAGGTGTGGCGGGAGATCTTTTTGTTCATCTTATTTCGGGTATTAATGTGATCACTGATTCGAAAGGTCCTGAAAAAATATATGCTTCCGGACAAACCTGCTACTGGCAGGATGGTCGCGATGTGCCGGATGTAATGGCGGGAGTTATGCAATATCCAAAAACAGCGGAACATCCGGAATTCCAGGTAATGCTGAGAGTTGATTTTATAAGTGGTAACAGTGAATCTGGCGGAACACAATTTATCGGATCGGAAGGAGTGCTGACACTGGAAGGGGATGGCTACAGCATCCGCCATCATAAAATGTCAAAAGCGCCCGGTATTGGAGGCTGGGACGCACTGGAGACTTATCCGAAAAAAATGCAGGAAGAATTACTGAAAGCATATAATCAGAAATGGTCAGCCCAGGATCAGAAAGACCAAACGGAGCCCGACACTATATTCCATGCACCCGATAATTTTAATGCAGATGTTGAACACTTCGGACATTTTTTCGAAGGTGTTCGTTCAGGAACACCGGTTGTTGAAGATCCTGTATTTGGATTCAGGGCAGCTGCACCCTGTTTAGCTGCGAATGAGAGTTATTTCCAGAATAAAATTATTAGGTGGGATCCGGTGAATATGAAAATCGACGACAAAATATTATAATGATTGCATGGAAAAAATATTTCAGTATGAAAGTCTGTGGCGATTCACAAAAAATGTTTTTAACAGTATAGGAGCAAATGAGGAACACGCTGTTTTAGCGGCAACAGGACTATTGAGAGCAGATTTACGCGGAATTGATTCCCATGGCATCGCACGATTAACCGGATACGTGCGACTATGGGAAGCCAAACGCGCTAACACAAAACCCAAAATAGAATTGGTACATGAAACACCTTCAACCGGAGTGGTGGATGGTGATAGTGGGCTGGGGCTCGTTGTAGCACCATATGCAATGGAGATTGCAATCCGCAAAGCTAAACAGGTAGGGACAGGCTGGATCGCGGTAAGGAATTCCAATCATTTTGGAATTGCGGCACAACATGCCATGATGGCTCTTGAAGAAGACATGATTGGAATCGTCATGACCAATGCAAGTGCGTTAGTCGCGCCTACATTTTCCGTAGAACGACTCCTGGGTACCAATCCTATTTGTGTGGCAATACCTGCGGGTGAAGAACCACCGTTTATTGCCGATATGGCTACAACCACGGCAGCCAATGGCAAACTTGAAATCCTTCAAAGGAAAAACCAACAGGCACCTTCCGGCTGGATCCAGGATAAGGAAGGACATACTTCAAACAATCCTCATGAGTTGAAAGCAGGAGGAGCGTTGTTGCCATTGGGTGGAGATCGCGAACACGGGAGTCATAAGGGATATGCCCTTGGCGCTATAGTAGATATTTTTTCAGGTGTGCTAAGTGGTGCGAATTATGGACCCTGGGTTCCGCCATTTCCTGCCTATGTTCCTATTCCGGAAAATATGCCGGGAAAAGGGATCGGTCATTTTTTTGGCGCGATGCGAATAGACGGGTTCCGGACATCCTTGGCATTCAAAAAAGATATGGATCAGTGGCTCAGACGTTTCAGGCAGGCTAAACCCGGGAAAGGCTTCGAAAGGGTGCTCGTTCCGGGTGATCCGGAACGCGACATGGAAGCTGACCGGATAAAAAATGGGATACCACTGATGCAGGCAGTTGTTGAAGATCTTGGATATCTGGCAGATCTGTTCAAAATTTCGCCTCCTGCACAATAACGAATATTTCCCAAAAACGCAATAATACCTCCTTCATCTAAGTTATTACACTTAGTTCCGCCAGTCGAATATGGCGAAAAAATCCAATATAGGAATGACATTCTCAAAATGGGAATAATCCAATCAGAAAAGAAAGGATAAACCATTAAAAATCAGGGACTTTCAAGTTGGTATATCAATTGAATC
>DATHPV010000491.1:0-4069 GCA_035483495.1 Puia sp. | reverse complement strand
TATTGGTGGTTTTGAATATCAGAGTATATTTCGATTTCGGGTCAGGTTGAAGTCCGCCATATTTTTCGAATTCCTTAGTGAAGCCGGGTTCATATAAAGTTTCCCTGTCGTCTTTCCAGGCTTTGGCCCATTCGTCGCCTTTTCCAGGTGATTTTTTATTATAATCTTCCGTGTGTTTTGCAACGTATTCCGCCTCTGTCTCTTGACTATGAGAATGTCCTGGATGTGGAGGTCCGGGTGGATGTCCGTGCCCACTGCTGCCTATCATCATGCTGTCATAAGTAAAAGCGAATGCCAGTGTTTTTTCAGATTTCAGCGGGGACAAGTCCCCATCTTCAAGTTTCACTTTCTGAGCAAATCCGCGGGTAGCCAGAAGAGATGCGAATGTGAAGAGGGTTAGGAGTTTCAACTGTTTCATATTTTATTTTTAAGGTTTAAGGCTATAAAAATAAAGAAATGGTTGAATTAAACCGTTGAAAAGAACTCAGCCTGCTCTTTAATTATTTATCACAAATGGTCCGGCCGCGCTGCCAGCTTCGAAATATGCTTCATCCACATGATCGCCCGTTTCAAAATGGGGTCCGGCTTTGCCCATCGCTTTGGTTAAGTTCGCCTTAGCAACAATTTTATGCTCACCCTGTGTTTCCACTAAAATAAGTTCGCCTCTCACTTCAGGATTTTTATGAACCATGATTCCGGCGGTACTAAAGCCCTGTTCGATATAAGTGGTGTGAAAAATCAAAGTATATTTTGCGTCTTGCGAAATCTTCAAACCCGATGAGCTTTTAAAACCATCCGTAAATGCAGGTTCAAATTTTTCTTTCCGCTGAGCTATCCATTCCCTGGCCCACTCATCTCCTTTGCCTTCCTGTTTCTTATTCATTTCTGTTACTTTCTTATTTACATAATCGGCTTCGACCTTATATTTTCCTACCTGCAAACTGTCGTACGTGAATTGAAGAACAACATTTTTTTCTTCGAAAAGAATTTTAAAACTCCCGTCTTCCAATGTTATCTCCTGAGCGTGGCTGTATTGAAAACCAAACTGAATAAGAATCAGGATGCAGATCAGTTTCGTCCCTTTCATAATAATTTTTTATTGTCAGTCATTGATTTTATGATCCATTGTTTCCCAGCAATATTTCTCTAAACGTCATATAGTCGGCCTGTATTTTGATGAATGTTTTCTTTTTGTTGAACAGGGTTTTCACTGAATCAGGCATATGAACGGGAACACCGGAGAGTTTTTCCACGATATCGGGAAATTTAACCGGATGCGCCGTTTCCAGGAAGATGCCTTCCTGACCAGGGTGATTCACGAGCCAACGGCTCAGAGCCAGCCAGCCAACGGCTCCGTGAGGATCTGCGAGGTATCCGTATTCCCGATAAAGAATTCGAATAGCTTCACCCGTTTCTTTGTCTGAAATACTTTCGCTGCTCATCGTATTCTTCAAAGGCTCAAATTTGGAATTGAACAACGCCAATACCCGTACAAAATTACTGGGATCTCCTACGTCCATCGCGTTGGATAAACTTGATTTTGCTTTTAAGGGTCGGTAGACGCCTGTTTCCAAATAATTCGGAATAACTGCATTTACATTGCAGGCTGCAATAAAATGTGTAACAGGAAGTCCTGAATGACGGGCCAGTAAACCCGCACAGATATTTCCAAAGTTGCCGCTGGGAACTGAGATAACCGGTGGCTTCAATTTATTTTTCCACTGTTTCCAGGCAAGAAAATAATAAATCTGTTGGGGTAACCAACGGGCTACATTGATGGAATTAGCAGAAGTTAAAAATATTTTTTCGTTTAGGACTTTGTCCGAAAACGCCAGCTTAACTAAAGTCTGACAATCATCAAAACTTCCTTCCACTTCCAGCGCAGATATATTATTACCTGGAGTCGTAAGTTGTAATTCCTGTACCGTACTCACTTTACCTGAAGGATAAAGAATCACAACATTTACTCCTCTTACTCCCAAAAATCCGCTTGCCACTGCACCTCCGGTATCACCGGAAGTTGCAACCAATACAGTAACCGGTCGTTTCTCCTCCTTCATGAAATATCCAAGACACCGGCTCATAAATCGCGCTCCCACATCTTTGAAAGCCAACGTAGGACCATGAAATAATTCCAATGTGGAAATGTGATTTGAAATCTGAACCAGAGGAATATCAAATGCAATCGTTTCGGCAACTATCTGTCGGAGAATCTTTTCGGGAATTGAATCACCAATATATTGATTCATCACATACCAGGCGATCTCTTCATTGGATATATTTTCCAGATTGTTTATCCAGGAAGAAGGGAATACAGGAATATGTTCCGGAAAAAATAATCCCTTTTCAGATCCCAGTCCCTGTATGGTAGCTGTTCTGAAATCTACTTTTTCTGAATGTTTGTTGAGATTATAAAATAACATTTCAACTTTTTAAAATATTGTCGATCGCATTTCGGGTTTAGCCTTACGCTTTAAGCCTTAAGCTTTACGCCCTAAACCTTCACAACTCCACTATGATTGACAGTCGTAACATACAAATGATATTTCACGCCGATCCTGTCATATACTGATTTCATTTCGCAGGCTACCGCGTGAGCGGTAGTTTCGTCTTTGCTCAGCATAAATATCGAAGGGCCTGACCCTGAGATACCGCCTCCGATTGCTCCGGCTGATTTACATTCAGACTTAATTTTATCAAATCCCGGAATGAGGATGGATCTCACAGGCTCGATGATCACATCTTCAAGCGATCTGCCGATGAGTTCATAATCTCCTTTCATCAGACCGGCCACAAGTCCGCCGATATTTCCCCATTGTCTTATCGCGTCCTTCAGCAGAACTTCTTTTCTTAATATTTCGCGGGCATCAGAAGTCCTTACTTCAATCTGCGGATGCAGAACGGTTACAAATAAAACCGGAGATGAAATGGGAATGATATCAAGCGGAAAGATCGATCTGATGAGCGTTACGCCACCGAATATACAGGGAGCTATATTGTCTGCGTGTTTAACACCTGAGGCTACTTTTTCGCCGAACATGGCAAAACGTACTAATTCCTCTTTGGTAAAAATATTCCCAAGAAGTTCATTTGCAGCAACCACGGCCCCGGCAGCACTGGCCGCACTGGAACCGATTCCGCTTCCCGGTTTAATTTGTTTGGTAATAGTTACCTCGAATCCAATATCTCCTTTTAGTACGGCCAGCATTTCCAATAATGGTGCACCTGCCGTATTCATAGCCGGATCCGAAGGAAGTGGAAAATTATCAGTCGTCCGAATAATCACTTCTCTTTTATCGAGCAGCCGAACTTTCATGATATCGAAGGGTTCGGCGAGACAAAGTCCGAGCACATCAAAACCGCAAACCAGGTTTGCAACAGTAGCTGGAGCACGAACGGTAATTTCTTTCATAGCGGCAATTTACGCATTGGCGGCACGAATGATATCGGCAAAAACACCGGAAGCTGTTACATCTGCACCGGCACCCGCACCTTTGATCACCAAAGGCTGTTCAGGATAACGATCGGTATAAAATAAGACAATATTGTCCTTCCCGTACAAATGATAAAAATCATGTGAAGGACCCACGTGTTGTAGGCCCACGGAGGCTTTTCCATTTTCATATCCCGCAACAAATTTTAATTTTTTACCTTCTGCAGTTGCAGCGTCCAGCAGTTTTTTGAAATGCACTTCTTCTTTTGCCATGGCAATATAAAAATCAGCAACCGATCCTTCCATACAGGAATCCGGCAGAAAAACTTTATTGCTGATATCTTCCATCTCAATGGCATTCCCGGCTTCACGTGCAAGAATCATAATCTTTCTCATCACGTCTGTGCCGCTCAGATCAAGTCTCGGATCAGGCTCAGTATAGCCTTCATCCTGGGCCTGTTTTACAACGTCGGCAAATTTGATCTTTCCGTCGTAATGATTAAAAACAAAATTAAGTGTGCCACTCAGGACAGCTTCAATTTTTCTTATTTTATCACCACTTCTAAGCAGGTCATTGAGAGTACCGATCACCGGTAGTCCGGCTCCTACATTGGTTTCAAAATAATACGCGGCGTT
>DATHPV010000490.1:0-4066 GCA_035483495.1 Puia sp. | reverse complement strand
ATTTTCTTTCTTCATGGATTCATACTTGGATAGGAATTTCAATTCACAATTCTGTACCATTTCCTGCATTACTCTTTTGAAATATTTATGAATGCGTGGCTGAACGCGGAATCCCAGTCTGAATTCAACGCGAATTAATTTGTCTTTGATAATTTCAACCACATTATATTCCAAAGTATAAGGTGCATCTGTGATATCGATATGAATAAACCAGTATATATCTGCTCTTTTAGGTTTTTTATTTAAAATGGAATCAATTATCCGTTGTTCTATCTGCATATCCATATTGGCTTTTGTGAGATAGACCAGATGTGTGGCGTATTTTGGAATATCCTTGTCGTTACTCAGATCTATCAGATCCTTGCTATACTTACTGATATTTACAAAATTCAGGTAACGGTTCGTAATCTTTCTTGCGTTGAACCAGATATACATGATGAATACCAACCCGAATTCAAAGAACAGGAACATCCATCGTTGTTTGATCTTGGCTACGTTGGCAATAAAGAAAGCGGTTTCTACGGTGAAGAAAATACCTATGATAACCAATATAAGAAGCATACTCCACTTGCGAACGAACTTCATATAACCGAACATAAGTGCCGTGGTCATCATCATGGCGATAATAATCGAAAAACCATAAGCCGCTTCCATATGTTCTGATTTCCGAAAATAAAACATCATCGCAACACATCCGATCCAGAGCGTGGTATTGATACTGGGAATATAAATTTGTCCTTTAATAGTTGTAGGAAATTTTATTTTGACCTTGGGCCATAGATTCATGCTGATGGCTTCGCTGATCAGTGTGAATGATCCGCTGATCAAAGCCTGACTTGCAATAATGGTTGCCAGCGTTGCGATAGCAATCCCGGAAAGTAAAAACCAATGAGGCATTAATTCATAAAACGGATTGAGACCATTCAGTTTTCCGGTATGAAGGGTTAGGATCCAGGCTCCCTGTCCCATATAACTGATCACCAGTGAAATTTTTACGAATATCCAGGTGAGACGAATATTTTTCTTACCACAATGTCCCAGATCACTGTATAATGCTTCAGCGCCTGTTGTACAGAGAAATACTGCTCCCAGTAACCAGAATCCTTTCGGATACATCGTCAATAGTTCAATACCATAATGTGGACTAAGTGCAGCGAGTATGGCGGGGTTATGTAAAATCGGAATTAATCCCAATACAAGGATCATACTGAACCAGACCATCATGATGGGCCCGAAAGAAGAACCGATGATCTTGGTCCCAAATCTTTGGAAGAAAAATAACAGACTGATGATCCCGATTACAATACCTACTGTAAGATTATTTCCTGGCACGATAAGATTTTCAAGACCTGGTACACCATTCAACCCTTCAATTGCTGATGCCACTGATATGGGAGGTGTGATGATTCCATCTGCCAATAAAGTAGCTGCACCAATGATGGCGGGGAAATATGCTTTCTTCCCAAATCTTCTCACCAGCGCAAATAGAGAAAATATACCACCTTCTCCTTTGTTGTCGGCCTGCAAAGTGAGAATGATGTATTTAAAAGTAGTTTGTAGTGTAAGCGTCCAGAAAACACAGGAGATCCCCCCGTACACCAGCAGATTCGAAATGGGTCGTTCACCGATAATGGCTTTGAAGACGTAGAGCGGGGAAGTTCCGATATCACCGTAAATAATTCCAAGTGCAACTAAAAGGGTGGCTACCGTAACTTTTGAAAAGTGACCATGGCCGTTGGTTGAAAAAGCAGTCTCGTGGTTGGGCATACGAAGAGAACGCGCTCAAACGTAGTGCCGGAAAGCGACAATTAGAAACTCATAACTCATAACCCATAACCCTCAACGGTTTCTGGAAACCGGGCTGGTTAGACGACCAATAACTTACCCTTTCAAAATGGGGTGGTTTTTTCAAAATGAAAATCAGTTCAGATCTGTTATAGCATTATTACCCTCGGCTATTTTGAGTCCGAATCCAAATGTGCTACCTGAACCTACTTCACTTTCCACCCAGATTTTTCCCTCCTGGGCTTCGATAAATTCTTTTGAGATGGCCAGGCCCAGGCCGCTTCCATTACGTTCATGAGTCCCTGGCACTTTGAAATACCGATCAAATATTTTGGGCAGATATCTTTCATCAATGCCTTTGCCGTGATCAAGTACCGTGAACAATACATATTCTCCGTTTTTTTTAACGGATATATCGATCTCGTCTTTTTCCGAAGAATATTTTAGTGCATTTGTCAGGAAGTTAATCAGCACCCAGGTACTCTTCTCTGCGTCGGCCTGTATCGAAGGTAACAATGGATCCATTTTCAGGTTGAGGGTGATATTGCGTTGGTTCGCCTGAAACTGCACGGCCTGTAATGCCTGGTCAACTATCAATCGCGGAGGAGTAGAAATCACTTTCAACTGAATCTTGCCGGTTTCCAGTTGCGTCAGGTTTAATAATTCTCCTGTAATCTTAAGCAGCCGTTCACTGTCGTCTTCAATGCTGTCCAGTAATTCCTTTTGATCCGTATTGATCTGACCCACTCTTCCATCATTCAGTAAATGTGCACTCAGTTTAATGGAAGAGATCGGCGTTTTGAGTTCATGTGAAATCGTTGCTATGAAATTGGTCTTGGCTTCACTCAGTTCGTGGAAAGGTGTGATATTTCTGAGAACGATAACCTGTCCGATCACTTCTTTGTTACTGGTAACATTCAACACATCTTTACTGAAATAACTTTCCTTATTGTCGGCGAATATTTTCAATTCCTGTTTATCTGTATTTTCTTTCAGCAGGGTACGCATCAGATCGTTGGTAAGCGCAAAATCAGGACCATACTTTCCAATGATCGAAGATTCTTTAATGCCGAGCAGTTTCTCTGCAACGGCATTGAGAAAGAGAATATTTCTTTTTTCATCAAAACCGATAATGCCGTCCCGCATTTGATTGATGATTGTTTCTATACGGCTTTTTTCAAATTTGATCTGAGATAAATTGCTATGATCATATTCATCCAGGCGTTCCGCCATATCGTTGAAAGATTTTGCCAGTTCGCCAAATTCATCTTTACGTTTGATGACTATTCGTTTTGAATAATTTTTATCAGCGATGGCCGAAATACCTTCCGATAATTTCTGAATAGGGTTGGAGATAATTCCCGGCAGATTAAAAATAAATGTAAAAGAGATCAGCGTAAGAATACTGAATATGGCAGTGAGCCAAATTTTGGCATTGTCGGCTGTTTTTTGTGCATGATTATATTTTCGGATAACAGCCATCTCATTCAGGTCCAGGATCTGACTGAGAGAAGCCCTGATCTCGGGATAATTGGTAGAGTCGTCAGGATTTGCTTTCAGCTCATTAAAATTTTTTCGTAATTCCTGAGTGGCTTCTTTTTCTCCTACTTCGGTAATATTACTTTCCTGTTTAACCAGACTTTCTTCAAATAATGAAATGGCGTCTTTTTGAATTTTCACTTTATCCAATGCTTTCAGCATGTTATTGCTGTAAACTATGGACTCATGGTTGCTTTTCAGCACCTGGTCGAATTCCCTGTTTAACAAATTGATGTTAACTATTCCCAGTATTCCGAACAACAGGATTACTATGAAGAGAAACACGAGACTCAGGGACAGTTTTGTTTTTAGACGCATATAACTGTTATGAAAGAATGACTACGTCGATATTCGCTGCCGACAATTTAGTCAGAAGATGATTAAATATCGCTGTATTCATAATTATTTTGAATAGGTTTAAATGAGGTTTTCCAATGCATACGGTTGTAATTGATTTTTCTTCCGCTGTCTGAATAATGGCGCTTGCAACATTATTGTCTTTAACACGTATCACTTCAGCACCCAATTCAGTTGCTAATTTAAAGTTATTGATCAAATGCCTTTGGGCCGCGAGGCCAATCTTATCTCCGTCTTCTTTCGAAGTTTGCACATACAACACGTACCATTTCGAATGATAGTAAGTTGCCAGTCTCGCAGTTTTCCTTACCAGCTTACTGGCTGTTTCATGATTGCTGCTAATACAGGTAAGGAAATTTTCAGGTTTGAGATGAGCTCCTTTTGG
>DATHPV010000489.1:0-2940 GCA_035483495.1 Puia sp. | reverse complement strand
CTATCTCTGTATTTTTTATCACCATCATTAATTCTTTTTCCAAATCTTTTACGATATCCCGATATTCGGCAAGTGCCTTTTGTTTTTCCACTATTTCCTCTTCAAAATCCTGCATCATATTGGAGCAGAGAAATAAATCAGCACACAGGGATTTAAAATCAGAATCGTTTCTGTATAGTAAATCTATGATGTAGTTGTGCGATGGAAAACGTGTTTTTACCAGGCCGAGTTCAGTTTGAAGCTTATTCATAAAAAAATGCGATTGTAAAGCAAATGAGTATAATTCCATATATTTGGAGTCGCAAATCCGTCCCTCGTTTACTCAAGGTACTCTATTGGTTAGGCAAAGATTAGTGGTGTGTGCATTTAACTGTAAAACCTTATCTGATGAGTACCATAGAACCATCCAATACCAGGGATCAGTTTTCTGAGGAACTGATTCATGAACAAGTCCGGAGAATATTTCTTTGTCCCGCATTTTCCGTGTCAGACATCCTTCGCCGTTTCCTTTCTTATATTGTAAATGAAACCCTGTTCGGGAGATCCAATACCATTAAGGAGTACACCATTGCCATTAATGTGTTGAATAAACCCGTTAGTTTCAAACCACAACAGGATGCGATCGTCAGAATCCACGCCGGGAGACTCCGCCGTGCTTTAAATTATTATTATAAGGATCAGGGAGCCGGCGATCCCATAGAAATCACCGTTCCAAAAGGAAGTTATATCCCCGTTTTTGAAAACAAAAACCAGCCGGAACATAAAAATAACGAAGATGTAATTTCTGATCCACAAGAGGCTCAGACGTGCTCGGTTACCATTGCCATTATGCCTTTCAAGTCTTTCGAGAAAGACAAATCGCGTTTGTCGTTTGCTGACAGCATTGGGCAGCAACTCAGTGCAGAATTCGGCAGATTCCCCGATTTTTCCGTTTTATCATATTACACTACGCGTCAGCTTTCTTTAAAAAATAAAGAAATTCATGAAGTCGCAACCGATTTTGGTGTTCAATATATTGTAACCGGTAATGTTCAATTTGAATCCAGAAGGTTACGTGTTGCAGTACAGTTAACAGACACTCACAGCGGCGCCCAGATATGGACAGAATTATATCACCGCCCCTACGTTCCTTCTGATCTTTTTGAAGTGGCCGACAATATAGTCACCCATATTATTGCTGCATTGGGCGATTTCAACGGACTGATTATTCAGCAATTGAAGAAAGGGTTAACTAAAAATAAATTCGGAAAGTCCTATTCCACAATGCTGTCCTGGTACAATGATTTCTATTCGACATTTAACAGGATCAGTTTCAACAAAGCATACGCAGCGATGGAACATGCGATTGACCAGGATTCTTCGAATGAAGTTGCCTGGGCTTTTCTCGGTGAACTTTCCCTGTTATCAATTTTATTCCATCAGTCCACAAAAGGAAATCCATTGTTGTACGCATTTAAATGTGCACACAAGGCTTTGAAAATAAATCCGGTGAGCCAGCATGCCCATATCACATTGGGAATGGCAAATATTTTTCACAACAACAAAAAGGCGGGCATGGAGTCACTGGAATATGCCCTCGAGTTGAATCCCAATGCTTCAGGTATTTCTGGTATTATTGGTTGCCTGATGATTTGTATCGGAGAATATGAACAGGGTATTACACTGATCAGAGATTCCATCGACCGGAACAGGTCATATCCCCCGTTCTTTAATCTTTTTATAAGTATTTATCATTTCAAAAACAAAGAATATGCACTTGCGTATCAGCTAGTAGATAAATCCGGCATTTCCGGACTGGTGCTGAATTCGGTATTACTGATTTCTATACTTGCACATACAGGCAGAAAAGCGGAAGCATACGAAATGATGAAGACCTTTAACGGCTACCAGATCACCAAAACATGGGTAACAAAAGAACATATCAGCAAGTTCCTGCTCGACCAAAATCTGGTGGAGCAACTTTATAAGGGACTTAAATCAGTGAAGGTTCCCATGTTGACGGTTGCATAACCAGGAAAAATCATTTCCATCGGTTTATCGGTTAAATGACCGAAGACTGTCCTATTCACAAAAGAATAATTTAACTTACACACTTACCAATCCCGTCCTCAACTAAGCTGCTTCCTAAGAAATCGTCCAGGTCCGGAGACGGCTGTAAGGTCAGGGATACCAAAAACTAAAATGCTGACCAGATTTCAAAATAAAAAAATAATTAGTGAATACATTTAGCAATTACTGCAAGTGCAGAATTTTACTGCTTTTCATCCTGCTCGGTTGTTGTCTCTCCGGATTTAGTCAGAAGAAGGAAGATAGTTTTGAAATTCATAAAGCCAGTTTCTTTTTGCCGCAGCCCCTGCCTGGTGGCCATTATTCTTCATCCATTTCCGTTATCTATGTGGTTACACCAAGAGACTGGACCGATGATGTTATTACAGCGCCTATGTTTTCGTATCAGGCGAAATATACCCTTCCAATGAATTTCAATCTGCAGGGAAGTTGGTCCAGCCTGATTATCTCCAACAGGTTTACCCTGGGGCCTTACTGGAATTATCAGATCAGTAAAAATAACTATCTGGCACTGGGCTGGAACGTCGCATGGAATTATGGGAGATTATATGAATTTGGTTTCGCAACAACGCTTACCGGATGGGAACAACAACCTTCTATTACTTTCGGTCATGCATTTGCTAAAACGGCTGTTGCCGTTCGCGGTGACTTATACTGGACAAGTGCGTTGTATATAAGTGAAGATAAAAATGTACTTCCCGTCACGAATGGATTTGTGAACGGTTACAGTTTGTCTGCGACATTTGAACAAAAATTATACAAGAACAGAGCCTTATCGCTGGGGTTAAAAATGGACTATATCCAATACCATATTATCGCATGGCCCGCATTTCCTGTAAACGGCAAAAGATACTGGGTGCCTGAATTCCAGGT
>DATHPV010000488.1:0-6331 GCA_035483495.1 Puia sp. | reverse complement strand
CTACAGAAATCCCCAGCGCATTCATCTTATCCGGTTTCAGCCAAACACGCATAGCGTATTGCGCAGCACCAAAAACTACCACATCTCCGACTCCTTTTAAACGTTTGATCTGATCGACAACGTTGATGTAAGAATAATTATTTATGAACTGCGCATTGTAAGTATTTTTTGGAGAATACAAAGACACAATCATCATGGGAAATGCAAGTGACTTTTTCGTGCTGATACCAAGTTCCTTAACCGGAGCGGGCAAACTTGGAGTTGCTATCGCCACGCGGTTTTGCGTAAGCATATTTGCGTTATCCAGGTTGGTTCCAACTTCAAAAGAAACCTGAATCGTTGTACTTCCATCATTGGCGTTGATGGAAAGCATATACAACATATTTTCAACCCCGTTCACTTCCTGTTCAATGGGAGTTGCCACGGATTGTTCAACATTTACAGCATTCGCCCCACTATAGTTACCCGTGATCTTAATCATAGGTGGTGTAATCTCCGGATACTGGGAAATGGGAACTTTTTTAAGAACCAGCACGCCCAGTATGATGGTAAAAATGGAAATTACCATTGCAACGATCGGTCTCCTGATAAAAAACTCACTCATAAATTATAGTTGGAAACTTATTTCTGAGAAACTAATCCCTTGAAGTGGAATCGTAATTCCATTTCATCATAACAGGTTTAACTACCATAGTCGGATTTAAAAAAGTACTTCCGACTATGACAACCTTATCTCCCTCCTTCAACCCGTCATTTACAATCCAGTTACTTCCTACCCTGGAACCCACTTTGATAAGAGTTGGTTTTAGTTTGTTACTATCGGTTAACAAAAATACCTGGTAGATATTCTGCAACTGGTTTACTGACTGCTGAGGTATGACAATCGCATCTTTAAACTCACCTGTTTTAAACCTGACCTTCACATACTGTCCGGGTCTTAAAACACCATTACTGTTTTTAAATATTGCCTGAATCAGAATAGATCCGGTTCCTGGATCAATCTGACGGTTCGTTAATTGTAACCTCCCCGCTTCCCCAAAAACAGTCCCGTCTCCCAATACCAGTTCTACCGGAACTTCCCTGAAGTTGTTGCTCTTCGGATCTTTCCTGTATTCATTTGAAAAATTCAGATAGTCGTTTTCTGAAATAGGAAAACGCACCCTTACTTCTCCCAGGGAAGAAATTGTATTAATACCATTGGCAGGCGTAGCCAAATGAACATAGTCACCCACCTGAACCTTGGAAATTCCGATAATCCCTGTTATCGGAGCAGTCATTTTTGTATAACCTAACTCAATCTTTGCGTTTTCTAGCCTGGACTGTGAAATTTTTACTTCATTAACTGCTGCCTCATAGTTCGCGTTTGCATAATCCAGATCACGCTGGCTCAACGCATTCATTTCCGCGAGTGGTTTTACTCTTCCAAGCTCAGTCTTTTTATTTTCCATGAGAGTCTGGGTCCTTGCAACTTCTGCTTTTGCAGCGTCCAGCTCATTTACAAAAGGCTGATCATCTATAGTATATAACAGGCTGCCTTTTTGTACGAGAGATCCTTCCTTGAAATAAATCCCTGTTACCCAACCCTGAACCCGCGGATCAATATTTACATCTGTCAGACCATATACCTGACCTACATATTCACTATATGTTGGAATATCTTTTTTGCCGGCAGCAACCACGTTCACTTCAGGCGAACCTTCTGGCTTTTTTTCTTCCTCCCCACAGGAAATAATTGAAAAAAATAAACATCCGGCGACCAGTCCCCTGGTTAAAACTGAAGACATACAGATTAGTTTCATTAAAGTTATCTTTATTGATCAGAAAAAAAACAGGAATTTCGATTTATCTGTTAAATAATAATATCAATTTACAGGAATTCACTTCACCTGTTTAGTTGTTAATTCCATAGAAACAAGCCTTGCGATAAGTATTGCCGGATACAACTGTCCGGTTAGTGCTTCAAGCCCGGTTAAAGATCGCGCGTATACATTTACCGGAGTCAGATCTCCATAACCAAGTGTTGTTAACGTTGTCAGGCTGAAATACATAAACTCCATCCGCCTTGAAGAAACCAATCCTTTAAATGCGGGTGGACCTGCAATTAAATAAATACTATGGTAGATCAGGGCAAATGCAAAACCCGAGAGCAGGTAAACAATCACCGCTCCCTGAACACGGTTTACAGTAATATGACCATTTGAAAACGTTTTCATAAGCAAAATGGATCCCAACCAAAAAAAATATACAATCACAAATATGTCCAGTGCAAGCGTCAACCAGGCAGAATCTAAAATTATCTGTAAAACCAAAACAAAAAGTGGTGCGACTATAAAAATCAGATAAATAGGAAGTTTTCTTTTTACATCCAGAATATGCATCCCACTGGTCAAAAAAAGATAATAAAAAGCCATGAATGTAAGTTTACCCACCATCCTTTCATTTAACATGGGAATAACTACAAACATATAAACCACAAGTATAATCAGCAGAAACGTGAAGCTCTCCCGGTTGTCCCGGATACCAGACAGCTTTCCAAAAATCTTTTTCAAAATTTCCTGATTAAATTTCACCGCCCTTCAGCCAAGTATCAAATAACCGGTAACCAAGCGAAAGGATAACTGCGCCTGTAAATAATCCTACAATTCCGGAGTAAATAAATCCTCCCAATGAACCCAGAAATATAATGAGTATTGGAACCGGTGCTCCTTTTCCCATCATGAGCGGTTTTAAAATATTGTCGAGCAACCCTACCGGAATCATCCAGATGGTAAGCAGAATGGCAGTAGTAGTATGGTCTGTTGTCCATATGTAAATTAATACACCCAATACAATAGGGAATATGCCGATTTGTACAATAGCGAGGATAAGGCAAAGCAGAGTCCAGATGCCTGCGTAGGGAATTCCGGCTACAACAAATCCAACGCCCGCACATAAACTTTGGATGAAAGCGACTCCGAGTATACCACGAACAACATTCCGGATCGTGATAGCTGCAATACTGGCCATGTCAAATTTGGTACTATTTATTAGGCGGTTGAATACGTTGTGCGCGAAAGCAGCGGATTCCTCTCCATAGGACAAGAAAACGCCGGAGATCAAAATGGAAACCGCGAAAATCAAAAATGCCTTACCGGCAGTAGCCAGTAACTGAAGAAAATAACTGGTCGCAGCATTCACTTCATCAGGATATTTTTGTATTATATTATCCATTCCTGAAGTTAATTGCTGCCAGAACAAAAATGCTTTATCTCCAATTACCGGCCATTCTTTTACAGATGCCGGCGGAGCCGGAATTTTTATTTTGCCTTCCTTATAATTACTGATTTTGTCTTTAATTTCCGAACCTGTTTTTATTCCAAGCCAGGTTCCGGTAACAATCAGCATGATAAAAATAGAAGCTGTAAGAATGATAGCGGCAAGGACACCTTTTCCTTTTAATATCTTTTTTAATCTTTTATGTATGGGATACAATGTCACCGCCAGTATTGCGCCCCAGAGAATAGGATTCAAAAAAGGAGCAAGTATTTGAAAACACCAGCCCAGCAAAAAAGCAAGGGAAAGCAATTGCAAAGCAATATGGATTATCTGCCTCGATTTAACGACGGGTAATTCTTTTGATTCGGGATTGTCCATATTTTTAAAATTTTATATTAATTCACGTGTTTCCATTTTTCTTCGTTTTCCATCGGGAATAACAATCTGGCAATAATGGCCGTCCACCCCGTTTGATGGGAAGCGCCTACTCCTCGCCCGTTATCACCATGAAAATATTCATAAAATAGAATATAGTCTTTGAAATGTGGATCTGTCTGCATTTTTTCATTGGCTCCGAAAACTGCACGTTGTCCGTTTTCATCCCTTAAAAAAATATGGGTTAGCCTGTTTACCAGCTGCAGGGCAACCTCGTAAAGCGTCAGGTATTTCCCTGAATGAGTTGGAAATTCTACTTTAAAGTCATCACCATAATATTGATAAAACCTCCGCAGGGATTCCAGGAGAAGATAGTTCATAGGCATCCAGATTGGGCCCCGCCAGTTTGAATTACCGCCGAACATTGAACTATCACCTTCACCGGGGGTATAGTGAGCAGACAGCGTCTCAGTTTTTAATTCAACCCTGAAAGGATTTTCGAGATGATACTTACTCATGGCCCGAATGCCATAAGGTGAAAGGAATTCAGACTCATCAAGCATGCGCACCAATATTTGCGTGAGTCTCGTTCCGCGCAACACCGAAAGTAAATGTTTTTCACCAGCGCTTTTTTCATTCCAGCGTGAAACCAATGTAGCAAGATCGGGTCGGTTATCTAAAAACCAGTTTAACCTGCCAACAAATTCTTTCTGCTGTAGAAAAATATCATCTTCTAAAACTTCTACTGCAAATATGGGTATGAGACCAACCATGGACCGAAGTTTCAACTTCAGTGACCTTCCATCATCCGCATAAAGCATATCATAATAAAATTCGTCGTCGTAATCCCAAAGACCCTCTTTCTGAGGTCCTTTGTTCCACATAGCTTCAGCAATATGTAAGAAGTGTTCGAAAAATTTTGAAGCCAGATCCTGATATATATAATTTTCTTTAGCAAGCTCAAGCGCAATCCTCATCATGTTCAAAGAATACATCGCCATCCAGCTTGTTCCGTCTGATTGAGCCAGGTTTACGCCTGGTGGCAGTTTTGTATTTCTGTCAAAAGCGCCGATATTATCCAGACCGAGAAAACCACCCTCAAAAAGATTATTCCCATTTTCGTCTTTTCGGTTAACCCACCATGTGAAATTGAGTAAAAGTTTGTGAAAAACTGCTTCCAGAAAAACTCTGTTGCCATCAACTTTATGAAATCTTTGTTCCCCGCGGTAAACCCGCCATGCGGCCCACGCGTGTACAGGAGGATTAACATCACTAAATGCCCATTCGTATGCGGGCAGCTGACCATTTGGATGCATATACCATTCGCGCGTAAGCAGGAGTAACTGGGATCTGGCGAAACCGGGATCAATGGGCATGAATGCGACAGCGTGAAAACAAAGATCCCATGCAGCATACCAGGGATATTCCCACTTGTCGGGCATGCTGATGATATCCATATTGTCGAGGTGATTCCAACCGTGATTTCTCCCGGCATTCCTTATGTACGGAGGTGGTGGCTGGGCAGGATCACCTTTTAACCATTGATGCACGTTAAAATAATAAAACTGCTTGCTCCACAACAATCCCGCATATGCCTGTCGCTGAACATTACGGGCGTCTGCTGCCTCCATCCCCGCCTGTAAATCATCATAAAAAATATCCGCTTCTTTTTTTCTTAAATCAAAAATCTGATCAAAATCAGCGAAAGGATTTTTGTTTTCTGTTCCCGAAAGACGAAGCGTTATTATTCTTGAGTGATTGCCTTTGACTGATAAATCATAGTTGGCAGCTGCTTTTGTTCCTTTCATTTCATGATTGACAGCAGACGACTCTCCCTGTACGATATAGTTGTTAATTCCATCTTTAAAATATCCCGATGCATTTTCTACATTGTACAGTTTTTTATTGTTACTGGTATTGTCAGTAAACAACAATTCCGGCTTGTCGTGAAAATAAAAATAATAATCTCCGAATTTTTCGTGAGTAATATCAATACAACCCGGAGTTGAAACAGAGAGGTTTGGTTTGTACGAATCATAACCCCAGTCCCAGGTATTCCGAAACCAGAGTGTTGGCAAAACATTTAATGTTGCATCCTGCAGAGAACGGTTGCAGATAGTAATTTTAATAAGTATGTCCTCAGGATTATTTTTAGCGTATTCAATAAAAACATCAAAATAGTTATCCTCATTGAATATACCCGTGTCGATTAATTCAAACTCCGGGTCTGTTTTAGCCCGACGACCATTTTCATCTATGAGCCATTGATAAGGGTAAGGTTGCTGTGGATATTTGTACAGCATTTTCATATAAGAGTGGGTAGGTATATTATCCAGATAATAATAATATTCCTTTACATCTTCCCCATGATTACCCTGATTGCCGGTTAGCCCAAAATATCTTTCTTTAAGAATGGGATCTTTTTTATTCCATAAGGCAACTGCAAAACACAGGAATTGTTTTTCATCACAGATCCCGCCAATTCCCTCTTCTCCCCAGCGATAAGTTTTACTGCGGGCCATATCATGACTTACAAATTCCCACGCAGCTCCGTTTTCGCCATAGTCTTCCCGCACAGTCCCCCACTGACGATCTGTTACATATGGTCCCCATTTTTTCCAAATAGCAAGGTCCAATCGTTCTTGTTCCGGATTCATTCAGTTTCAATATTAATTCAGAAACAGTTTTATCCATTTTCAGT
>DATHPV010000487.1:0-6056 GCA_035483495.1 Puia sp. | reverse complement strand
TTTTAAGTTTGTCACAGGTTAATTCCTGTGTTGACCATATAATAGTGGCAATTCCTGAAACTTTCAGATAGAAATCTTTTCCCTTTTTAAAGAAGTCCAGCTTTGCCGGCATTTCTGTCGAAAATGATTCAATAACCTGGGTAGGCCTTGGAATAATGAACCAGATATTTCCTTCTTCATCTACTTCTGTAATACGGGCTATATGCGTCGGTAAATTGACCAGTGCATTGGATTCAGACATAAATAATGCATTTTCCAATTCTTTAATTTTCGCAGTTAAAAACGCTATTGGCATATCCTGTATCATGTTGTTAGGTTTGCCTTAACTTTTCAATCCGCATACCAAAAGCGGATCATTTGAAACTGAATGTTTTGTGGTTTGGCATGATCTGTTTTCCTTCCGGATTTGGGATTTTTTTTCCGAAAAAGGACCCGTTCAGAAAAGGGAAAGAAGAAATGGATCAGTATAGTCCTGAATAAATCCGATAATGTGATCCGCAAGCGGGAATTCATTTCGGTTATGCATTGTAGTTAGTACTATGCATTTCATACCTGCGGCGGCGGCCGCTTCCACTCCTTTCGGAGCGTCTTCAAAAACAAGGCAAGCCGATGGTGCAGCATGAATCTGTTCTGCTGCCTTCAAAAAAGTTTCAGGGTGTGGTTTACTGATACGCACATCATCGGCACTGACGATGGCACTAAAATATTTTCTGATGCCCAGATTATCCAGGACGAAGTCTATATTAAAAGGAATTGCCGCGGAGCCAATGGCCATCGGAATTTTTCTGTCAAAGGTCTTATCAAGAAATTCACTGAGACCTTTGATAAGGCTTAAATGCGGAAGGTAGGCTTTTTGATATCTTTTTTCCTTTTCGAGTGACCAGTGTTCCATTTCTTCGTTCGTAAATCTTCCTTCACCGAAAACACGTATGAATAACTCTGAATTTTTACCGTACATCTGGCTTTTCACCTGCTCCTGAGATAAGCCCGCTTTTAAATCATTATTCAGAATTTCGGTCCAGGCCCGGATATGATATTCCATATCATTAATCATCGTACCATTTAAATCAAATATCAGGGCTTCCGGAAACAATTGCATGTATCGACTTTATATAAATGCAAAACCACTGTCAGAGTTGTCTCCGGAACAGTGGCATGCAGGAATCGTGATTATCAGATTATTTTATTGCTTTTCCAATTTTACGGTCTGGTTAAATGTATCTCCCTGTATTTTGAGAATATACATTCCGCTGGCGGTAACCGATGGTTGAATATTCACAAAATTATCACCCGACTGAGCCTGATATGACTGCGTGATGTAAGTTTTACCCTGCATATCGGAAACTGTCATCATCAAATTCTGTGGTCTCGATAAATTAATCTTCAGACGAATCTGATCGAAGAACGGATTACTGTAAATAACCAAAGGAAGAGTATTATTATCAGTTGTTACAGCAACCGTTGGACTGTATTTGAATTTGCCATCCAAATCAACCATTTTGAGTCTATAATAGCCTATACCGCTGAGGGGCGATTTATCAGTCAGGAAATAATTGGAAGTCGTTGAAGAAAATCCTTTAGCTTTTACTGTACCGATACTTGCCCATCCTGTTTGATCGCTGCTTCTTTCAACATCATAGAAATCAGAATTCTCTTCCTGTGAGGTAGACCAGATAACTTTCACTGAACCGTCATCATTCTTGTTCGCAAGAAATTGTACTAATTGAACTGGTAGTGTAATTGTGCTACCAAAAATAACTCCGAGAGTCGCGTCGGTACCCGTAATTGATGCCCCATTTACAATACCAGGAACACAACCGGCCGGGCTTGGTCCGGGACAATTTATATTATACTGTTGAATAAATGAACTGCCGCCGGTTGCATAGCCGATTCCTTCTGAATTCAATGTATATGAATAATTGAATCCACCAACGGGAGCTGTTAGTATACTGTAAATTCCAGCCAGGTTTGGTCCTCCAAGATTTGCAAAATCAGCATGTGGCCCAATTACCGGATTACTAATTCCGTTGTTGGCGTCGATATAAGATAAAGGATTGCCAATCTGAACTAGAGAAGTCGCATCGATATCCACCTGATCGTTTACTAAAAGAGTGACGGGATCAGTCGGATTATTCGCAACTACTATGCTTGAACCGAAAAGTTGCACATAGGAGTTGATACTAACTACCGTAGAGGGACCTATAATTTTTATCGTGCTGTTGTTAAAAACAACGTCATTTAAATTTACCGGATTAAAGTCCACATCAACCCATTGGTTTACGGCACTAAATGTACCACCACTTACTACAAAGGGATCTAAGTCAGGAAAAGTGGGTGAATTTCCCGTTTCATATTGACCGTTAGCTCCAAAAGTAGCGCTGTTTTGAGGTGATGTCAAATGTCCATTTGTAACCGGACTCGTAAAATAATTATTATCAATTTCGAAAAAACCGTCAGCTGCCGGCACAAAATAAGCGATCATATAATTCACGTTCGCATTAATTGGTATGGGACTGGTAAATTTAGCGTCCTGCCAGCCCGATGCCGATTCATTTGTAAAATTTACCTGGCCTAGTAATGTAATAGTCGGAGAAAGCTGATAAAGTAACCCTATATGTGAATTACCCATAGGTGCCGCTTTATAAAACCTGACACCATTAACAAATCCGTTCACATCCGATTGAAATTTACTACCCAACGTAACACCCTGACCTATTGACACCGGGGCCGCAGTAGGCGTCTGACCTGTAAAAATCGTATTATTCGGATTCGCTGTGCTTGAACCAGATTGCACCATCGAAACATTTGTCTGTATTGTGATAGTACAACCAGTACAAGGAGTGGGAGGTGCCACGTGACCCAACCAAAAATTTGGATCGTCAAAAGTCAGATTGGTAGGGTTGGAAGTAATCGATGTATAGGTTTGCCCCTGCGAATAAAATGAAGAAAGAAAAAAAACTGCCAGTAAGGTAGGAATGTAAAATTTTTTCATAATCATTATTTAATCAGTTCATTCGGTAGAACACAGAATCTCTAGGGACTTTATTCAAGCCGGGCATGCACAGATTTGGAAACTGATTTCAAGAGGGACGAACAGTCTTTAAATGGATGGGATTTTGAGAACGCGGATTTTAACAGGATATATAACAAAAATAAGATACTCAATTGAATTATAATCGTTACAGTCGATTTTTATCTGGATTTTTTCATTCTATTTTTCTCCACAAAACATTTGCCAACATCTTCCCGTACAAAATTGCGGAGGACGTAAAATTCCTAAGGGTTTTTTCTTAGATCGGATTTACCAGAGATAAGGGTCGTGGAACTTGACTCCAAAAAATTCAACCGGGATTACAGGCGTCCAGGAAAGCGCTTTTTACGGAAACCGAAAATGGGGAAGAAAGGTCTGCCATCCGCTCCGGGTGCCATTGAACCATGAGCAGCCAGGATTTATTTGCAGGTTCCTTCCATTCCATAGCTTCAACAATGGAAGGTTCACTAAAGGCGGAAATTTTCAAAAGTTCCCCCGGCTTGTCGGCCGACTGGTGATGGGCAGAATTTACTGCACCGAGTTCCTGCCCGCATACATTGTAGAGTAATGTACCCGGGAGTACCCGAATAAAATGTATCTGGTCCACTCCATCCAGTTTGCCATGAACCGAAGATTCATGAATGGAGGGAATGTCGGGTACTAATGTTCCACCTAAAAAAACATTGATCAATTGAAGCCCCCGGCATATACCAAGAACGGGCTTTTTAGCAGTAAAGGCCTTAGCGATCACCTCATATTCAAACTGGTCGCGTTCAGGAATGATTTCCTTCAAGCCAAACTGAGATTCAAACTCCGGTTTGCCATACAATGCCGGATGAAGATCTTCCCCACCACTGAAAATTATTCCGTCACATTCTTCCGTTTCAGCTGCATTTTTACTGTACATGCTCAGTTTTACCACTTTTACACCGGGTTCCGATTCCACCCAGCGGCGGTAGTTTTCGAATTTGCCGCAATCGGTGATGCCTATACGCATTCTGATTAATTATGAATTATTGATTATGGATTATGGGTGTGGGAGTCAGATTCATAATCCATAACCCATAACCCATAACTCTATTACTTTCTTTAAAGATGCAAGGTAAAAACAGATCCTTCATTTTCCACCGACTGAACCTGAATACTTCCTTTGTGTAACAAAAGGATTTGCTGACAAAGGCTGAGGCCGATTCCACTTCCATTTTTTCTTGTGCTGAAGAATGGAATAAAAATCCGGTCCATCAGGGAAGCCGGAATACCGCAACGGTTATCTGCCACTTTGATGTTGATTTTTGGACTTCCGGCCGCCGAGAAAGCGGACAATTGTATTCTTGGCTTGGGTTTGTCTTTTACTGCTTCAATACCATTAACCAATAAATTAATCAGCACCTGTTCTATTAACGTAGCATCCAGTTCATAAGAAAGATCCGGATTCTGGAGAATAATTTCCAGTTCTACGTTTTTCTGCTGAAGTGTTGGCAGCATAAGCTGGTGCAGATTTTCGAACATATCCCTCAGATACACTTTTTTTACAGTTGGGGCTACGATTTTATTGAGATTCCTGTAAGTTTCTGCAAATTTCAAAAGCCCTTCGCTCCTTCTCCTGATTGTTTCAATTCCCAATTCCAGGTCTTCAACTGCTGCCGGTTGCTCAAGCATAAAATCTGTCGCTTTCTGTAAACGGCTCAGCATGGTATCCGCCAGGGAGGAAATGGGTGCAACGGAATTCATGATCTCATGGGTCATCACACTGAGCAATTTCTGCCAGGCTTTTGCTTCCGTTTCATCCAGGGCTTCGTTTACATTCTGAAAGGCGGCCAGCTTATATGTTTTATTATCTGTTTGAAAACCCGTGGCCGACGCCAGCACTTTTACGATACCGTTGTCTTTTGAGATCGAAAGGATTTTTCCTGCTCCGGGTTGCAGCTGATTAATCTCCTGGAAAAGATATGGGTCTCTCTTTTCAAGTGAATGCAGAGATTTCAGATATGGAATTCCAAGAATTTTTTTCAGAGAGTCGTTCATCCAGACCACTTCCCCGCTCTCCACTTCATAAGAAAGAATTCCCGTTTCAACCAGCTCCAGTATTTTCTGAAGATAGAGATACTGTGTTTCCTTTTCGCGGCTGATTACTTTGAATGTGCTGTTGATATCATTGAATCCCTTACGGATTGTTTTCAGTTCGTTCGGCGCATGATTCACGTCGAAATGCCTCGAGAAATCACGGTAATGGATAGACTCAACAAACTGTTCCAGTTCGTCCTGTGTTTTACGGAAGAAACGATAAAAATCAGAGAATTGCCATGCAATTACCGGAATGAGAATGATCAGGTAAATATACTGGGCCTGGATTACGGTAACGGCAGCCAGGCACAGTACGAGGAACATGAATATAACACGGACAAGTATACGAAGTTCGAAACGTTTAAACATGGCTGACGGTTGACGGATGACGGATTATGGATGACGGTTGACCGGGGTTGAAGCTTTAGGCTTTAGGCTTTAAGCTTTAAGCTTTTAAATATCATATTTACTGAGCCTGCGGTAAAGCGCCGTGCGTGTAAGGCCCAGTTCACGGGCTGCGCGCGAAATATTACCCTGGTGTTTTTCGATAACCTTTAATATGGTATTTTTCTCGATCGTGCTCAGTGTAAAATCATTATCATCTTCATCCGCCATTTCCTTGACTGTTTCTATCGGAGAAAAAATAATGTCTTCTGCTCTTATCTCGTCGCCCTCACACATGATCACGGCTCTTTCAATACTGTATTGCAGTTCACGCACGTTGCCGGGAAAATGATAGGCGCGTAATTTTTCAATTGCTTTATTATCTAATTCCAGTGATCGTTTAAGATATTTCCCGGCATACATCGTTGCAAATTCTTTTGCAAGCGGAGGAATATCATCCGGCCTCTTTCGAAGGGGTGGCATGGTGATCTCGACGGTATTAATCCGGTAAATCAAATCCTTCCTGAACCTGGTTTCATTGGCAAGTTCGGATATGGGCAGATTTGTGGCACAAATT
>DATHPV010000486.1:0-2564 GCA_035483495.1 Puia sp. | reverse complement strand
AGGAATCTATCCAGGCAGCCATGGACTGCCTTCAGGCCGCACTGGTAGCATACCCAGACAGGATTCAGTTGAAAACAAAACCCGAACTCACAACACATTAGAATAATAAATATATTATAATTGGACTAAAATGTGAATAACATTTTGCATTTTTTCGTCATTTGTTATATATTTTCGTCAGAACAAACCCAATAAAGATATATGTAAGATTTTTATATAGCAAGCAATCGTAAGACACCCTCTGTTTCTACAGGGGGTTTCGCTTTTAACGACGAATTCCGTAAAAAATGCTCCTTGTAGTAATCATATGTAATACAATTTAATATATGAAGATTTAACAGAATCATTTCCGCAGGAATAAAGATATCAGATCATTCTTCGGATTGAAATGACCTGATTATTGGGATGAATAAAAAACACAAAGGCAAAACTTAGAAAAGTCTTGCCTTTATTTTACCTAAACTGCTACAAAAAATCTTAAGTCGGAATATATTACTTAAGTAACCACATCACCTGGTTTAAGTCATCCTGCGTATAACCCTGCGCTGTGAGTGCCGCATTCCAATTCTTTGTATTCTGCTGCTGTTCTGTGACCGGGTACGCCCAGCGAACAGGAACGACGCCGTTGTTTCCGACACCGCTTCCACCTTCAAATGCCGGAACTCCGGTCCTTCGCCAGTTATAGTACGGCTCATAACCAGAGTTCTGAAAACTGGCTATATATTTTTGTAAAACGATCTGATTGATCGCAGTAGCTGGTGTTGCAGAAAGTGCTACTGAAGGCTGTGCATAATAGGTAGCGAAATTGAATGTAAACGGATAGGGTGCAACCTGGGTTACCGAATTTGCACCGGGAGGAAGGAAGATGGCATTGAAACTGGTTTTCGCCACATCAATTCCATAAAAAGCCATGGATTCCGTGATTCCCAGTTTATACCAGGTTTCCGCATTCCCTGTTGCCCATCCACGTGTGATACCTTCGGCTATATTGAAGCACATTTCCTTATAACCCACTAACACATCAGGTTCACCCGTAAAATTGGAATAGTATCGTGCTCTGTTGATAAAGGAGAATGAATCCACACCTGCAGCAGAATACATGAGTGCAAGCGGCAGACCGGTACTGGCCCCTACAAAATAATTATACTTGCAGGGATTTGGATCAGATGCAACAAAGGCCCAGGCTGGCTCACAGGTCACGAAAACACGTGCATCATTCAATGTTGTCAGCGCTTTTACATAAGTATCTGCCATATTGAATCGCTGTGCAACGGAACCGAAATTACTTGGATTGAAAGGATAGGTACTGTAAGTATTCGCGTTTCCTGGATTATAAACAAATTTGAAATCATCTGACTGACCACTCAGCAATGGATATGTTGCAGAACTCCCAAGAATGGTTGCAAATCTTGCAGGAATATTTATAAGCGGATCAGAAGCTTTCTTACTCAATGAAACCAGTACTCTTAATTCAAACGCATTCACCATTTTTTGCCAGAGGGAAAGATTACCGCCATAATAAATATCCTGACTCGCAGATAGTGAATTATCATTGTTTTTGATAAGTGCTGCAAAATCCGAATTCGCTGAATCGAGCTCATCAAGCACATATTGAAAAACCTGTTCCTGCGGCGTGTATGCAGGCGTTTGATTACTTGATCCCAGCAATGCTTCCACTTGTGGAACATCCCCAAACATGGAAGTCAGATTGTAATAATAATAAGCACGTACAAATCTTCCAACAGCTGCATACGGATTCAATGCAGGCAAACCTCTTGATGTATTCTCGTTCTCCATTTGAACTACATTCTTCAACACGAGGTAAGGGTCAAATGATCCATTGGTCCAGGCATAAATATTATTATCGTAATAATCATAATTACTGCAATGATATTGGTTCCAGCGATGGGCGCCATCCCAGGAATTTACACCCTCCGATGATCCTGTGGCACTCAGTGCGCCTGCTGCACCGGTACCTGAGATATCAGTTAATATAGTACCTAATATTAAAGAGGACGGCACGGTCGTAGGATTATTTGGATCCACTCGTTTCTCCGCAATTTGTTTTTCACAGGAGGCTAATAATAAGCCACCCATTGTTACTATTAAAAGATATTTGATATGTTTCATGATTCTTTTTTTTGGGATTTTAAAAGGTTAGATTAAAATTAAAACCGTAACTACGTGTGGTTGGTGTTTGCAAACCGGATGTGTAAGTCGAAGTGTTACTGTATGCTCCGTTACTTCCAACATTATATGAACCCTGAGAATATTGATCTATATCGATGTCTTTATATTTGTTGGGAAAGAAGTACAACAAATTTCTTCCCACCAGGGAAAAACTGGCCGCTGTAAAGAAACTTTGTTTACCAACTATACTTGCGGGCAAATTATAAGTAATGGTAACCTCTCTAAGTTTGGCATAAGTCTTTGAAATCACATCGAGATCCGGAATGGAAGCTTCACGTGTTACAAAAGCCTGCACCTGACTTTTGGTAGTATTTGGATTTTCAGTCAACTCTTTACTGTTTATTATGACTCCCGTAATAGGATCCAGTTTGATT
>DATHPV010000485.1:0-3419 GCA_035483495.1 Puia sp. | reverse complement strand
CTGTAAAATTATATCTTTTGGTTTAGTAAAAATGCCTTGTTAAAAAGTAAATGGCTCTTTTCGGAATTAATCATTTATAAAAATGAAAGAAAAAAGTTTCACGCTTCCTATTATCACGATTTCTATAGCCATTCCAATGGCTGTGGCATTTCTGATAGTCGGCCAGAAAACAAAAATCAATCTTGGATTCAATACCAGCAACCTCCCTTTGTTTCATGCGATTCTCAATTCCACTACTGCCATATTATTGCTGGCCAGTTTATATTTCATAAAAAATAAATGGGTTCGTGCGCACCGGACTGCGAATTTAACAGCTGTTGTTTTGAGTTCAATTTTTTTAATTTCATACGTTATATACCATAGTACAAATCCCTCTGTAAAATATGGCGACCTTAACCACGATGGAATTTTGAGCGCGGATGAAAAGGTGCGGGCTGGAAATCTGCGATATGTATATTATTTTATTCTGAGCAGCCATATTATTTTATCAGGAATCATTATACCTTTTGTTTTATTTACTTTTCAACGTGCTTTTCAGGAAAAATATGATAAACATAAAAAACTGGCGCGCATCACCTGGCCCATGTGGTTTTATGTGGCTGTCACGGGCGTGATTGTCTATTTGATGATTAGGCCGTATTACGCTTAGGAAAGTGTGAGAGTGTGAGAGTCGGCCAACTGCCAACGATCATCTGGATGGATGATTATTTCACAGTAAATCCGCCGCGGGGTCCCAGAATTTTTCTTTGAAGTTCACAATTACATCGTCTTTCACAAGGATGCCTTCTTTCTTTAGTAGTTTCTCCATTTTTCCAGGTGGTTTGAAATGATGTTTACCAGAAAGGAGCCCGACCCTGTTTACTACGCGGTGTGCCGGTACACTTGGATTTATTTTATCTGCGCCATTCATCGCCCATCCGACCATTCTGGCAGAAAGTTTTGTACCCAGACAAGCAGCTATGGCGCCATAAGAAGTAACACGTCCATATGGTATCTGGCGGGCAACTTCATAAACCAATTCAAAAAAAGATTCCTCTCTTTTACCAGAAGGATTGATCTTTCTAATGGTTGATGATTTCTCAGGAATATTATTTTTAGTTTTTTTTACCGGCATACTAATGAAGTTCGACATTTTCAATTTGTTTCAACACTTCCTGCAATTTAGGATCTGGAATCGGAATTTGTTTTTCAGGCAGTGTGAATTGCAAATAATAAACCAGTTTACTTTCAGCGATGTCTAATTTTTCATAGTGGGTTGTTATTTTAAGTTCAGGAGAGTTGTTTGCACGGGAATGTAAATTTTCTGAAGCATCTATGATATTCAGATCGTACAGATCTGCCATAAATTTTGTAAAATAAAATAATTCAGGAGAGTCAGTTTTCAAATGTATGGAACCTCCCGGCTGAATTATGGATTGATAGAGTCTGAGAAAGCGTGGGTGAGTAAGTCTTTTTTTTGCCCGGGAAGTACGGAGATGCGGATCAGGAAAAGTAATCCATATTTCGCTCACCTCGTTTGGTAAAAAGTAACCTTCAATTTTATCAATCTGAGTTCGCAAAAAGCCGGCATTGTGAAGATTATTTTTAAGACATTCCAATGCACCTGAATAGATACGATTTCCTTTTAGGTCAACCCCTATAAAATTTCTTTCCGGATGGATGATAGAAAGTCCAACGGTGTATTCCCCTTTTCCACATGCCAGTTCAAGTGTTATTGGATTTTCATTCTTAAAAAAATTTCTCCAATTGCCTGGCATTCCTTCGGGGTATTGAAGGACATTTGGGAACGATCTGATTGCTTCGAATCGTTGCAGTTTTTTATTGCCCATATACAGGCAAAAATAAGGCTTACGCTTAATTAGTGTCGGATGTGCCCCGAAGGTTGCTCTCCGTCTTTACAGAATTGTGTCGCAACGCAACGACCAGATTCCTGGCTACCAGACCCTCAATCAGAAGTATTGCACCCAATAGACCCGAAATATTTTGAGACATGGAAGTTGCGACTCCGGTAGAACCTATAATTTTATGGAAAGAATAGTTTCCAATCATACCACAGGTGGCGATCTCCCAATATTTGTAAAATACTCCAATAAAAAGCGTAGCTGTAATGAGAACTGTATAAGTAAACATCTTCGAAGCCCGCATTTTCACCGTGCAGATGATGTAGAAACAAAACGCCAGTAAAAAGCTCATTCCGAAATGCGCCGAGAAATGCACCAGTCTGTAATGGTCAGAAAGTGAATCAGGTAAAATAAACCCAAAACATGCCACGCCCACTGCCAGCAACCACAAAATCAGTTTGTCTTTAACACTATATTCATTCTTCATGTTTGTACTATTAATTTGAGAAAGACGAAATCCGTGCCAAAAGACAGTAGTTTAAGGAATATTAACTTAATTAGAAGGTTACCTTTAACATGATACATGATAATAAGTCGTCATACATTTTTTCTGCTTCTGTTTGTGATTATTATTTTACCCATTCCGGTTTATAAGTTGCTGTGGCTGGCCACTTCTACAGAAACTACGGGAACCATGTATTTTACCGGCCATGGAAATCTGGGCTCCTGTTTGGCATTTCTACATATCCTGTAATTTGGTTCAAGGCGGATCACGATACAATAATCTTCAATGGAAATGTTAATATTCCGCTCAAAGAGGGAGAAAAAGTTTCCGTTCGTTATCATAAGAGAAATTCTGACGACGCCAAAATAAATACCTTCAGTTGTATATGGGGCGACTCGCTGGCATACGAAATGGGGCCATTCCTGATTTTTATAATCGTTTTTTTTCATCCTGACTTAGTGCCGAAGAAATCGAAGATTTTATTAGGGAAGAAACCAATTATCAAATTCGTTGAGCAGTAATTGAAGTGAGGATGAGGCAAAAAAGCTTTATTCGGGGGGAGGCTTTTACTGCCAATTTTACACTTTTTCTTTAAAATCTCATCGATTCAACTACCGTCGATCCTATATCGATCGTTTATTCATTTTGGACCGGGAGCAGCTAATTAATATTCTAAGGCAATTTTGTCAGTCGGGTTATCCGTCGATCAAAAATGCCCCGCTATTAGGCGGGGCATTGATTTCATTGCTGTAGAGGGAGGATTCGAACCTCCACGAGGCAGTTAGCCAAGGCACAATGTTAGTGGTGGTCAACCCCAGTCGGCCACGCTTTGCAGCGAGACCGGCATTATGCGATGTTTATCCTGTGATCCCCACCCCCGAGACAAGAGGGCATGTCTGCCAAATTTCATCACTCCACAGTATTGTCAAGGCTTTTCATCCATTGACCATGCAATAATAAGGCAAATATGCCAAAGTGTTGCACAAATACTAACAGGCATTTTGAATTATTTGACAATATCTAAATAATTGCTATATTTATTAAATATTATTAAAACAACCATTCAAAATGAG
>DATHPV010000484.1:0-4145 GCA_035483495.1 Puia sp. | reverse complement strand
GCGGGGAGAAAATAATGCGGCAATGAATGACCAGGAGATCAATGGATTTAATTTATTTATGGGTAAGGCAAAATGCGGAACATGCCATTACCTGCCATTATTCAGTGGAAATTTCCCGCCGAGATATGTGAAAATGGAATCCGAGGTGATTGGTGTTCCCGAGACACCCGAAGGAAAAGCGGTTGATCCGGACATGGGAAGATACAATATCCAAAAAACTCCATCATTTCTGCACGCATTTAAAACGCCATCTTTGCGCAACATTAGTCGTACAGCACCTTATATGCACAATGGCGCCTATCAAACATTAGAACAAGTCATGGATTTTTACAACAAAGGAGGAGGCAGAGGGCTGAACCTCAAAATAGATAATCAAACGCTCCCTTTCGATTCACTGGGTCTTAATAAAAAAGAAATCAGCGATATCATTGCTTTTATACGCTGTCTGGATAGCCAGAACTAAGTTTTTGTCGATCGTTTTTAGTGACTGCTAATAATCCAGCGATTGACCTCATTGTTCGGACCTTCTATCACGACCTTGTAAAGATCAGCTGGTTTGCCACTGACCCGAAATGCAAATTGTTCATTCGTCAGCGGGCAATTGCCTGCAAGGATATACTGATCCTCTCCACCTTCTTTGAAATAGTTGGTTGTCGTATACCAGATCCGTGCATCTCCCGTTCGTTCCATGGCTTCCAGTTAATAAAGAGACTATCTCCTTTTTGATATGCGGAAGGGGAAGAAACAGAAATGGACCCTATAAAAGAGACGCCGTCCATTTCGCGAAGTCGTTCTTCAGGGATTCTGATCTGTAAAAAACGGGCAATGGAGGGGTTTATATCCACGATCGCAGCTTTCCCCTGAAACTCACCATTTAGCCCTTTCGCGTTTGTGAAGATCCAGGTCGTTCTTTCCCTTTCTGATTGCCCACCATGATTCCTGCCCGTTTTATCATCCCTGCCGTGGTCGGTCGTGACAATAATCAGCCAATCTTCGTTAAAATTTTTTTGCCGGTATTCGATAGCATCCCAGATTTTTCCAACCTGTTCATCCACGTAACCGATGGCTTCAGTCATTTGAGGGCTGTTTCCGTAGCGGTGCCCCATATCGTCGGAATATTCCAGGTAAACCCAGGATAGGTCGGGTGCATTTTCCTTAATACATTTTGCGGCATCACCCGCTACACGCTCGTCAATTAAATGAGTATACATGCTTTGTTTATCGTGTGGAAATTGTGAAGTGTCCATTTCGTAGCCATTATATACATAATCAAATTTTATATTTCCTGTTTGAGCCAAAGATTCCCCTACTAATTTAGTCCGGTTGTCTGTCCAGGTTGAAAAAATTCCAATCTTTTTTGATGGCTGATCAGATTTAAAAAAACGGAAAATAGTCCAGTAATTATAATCGGGAGATTTGATTTCGTTACCCCAAACGTTATGTTTGTTTACCCAGGTTGCGGTAAGCAAACTATTGTACCCGTTAGCAGAGATTGTAGGTGTCTGCGAATAACCACCTTTTTCACCACCTACATATGCTCTTGAATATCCACCAATCCTGGCGATGCGTTTTAAATGAGGAGCATCTGCTTTTTCAATCAAATCTGCCGGTATGCCGTCTGCAATAATAAAGACAACTTTTCTTGTCTTTTGCTGGGCAAAACAGGTTAGCGACGCGATGAATAAAAGAAATAGTAAGGTGATGTGTCTCATTAATACTAAAGTTCCCGCAGTTTGCTTAAAAAACGGTATGTGGTATTTGAATTAATTATTAATTAATCGGACTGGCTTACCAGAAAACTTAATATTGCAAATATGATGTTTGTATTATTTTTATGTTATCAAAATATGATCAAAAATGAGTCAGCCGTCAGCTAAAAAGAAGGCGAAAAGAAAAGCCAGGACATATGTATATGGAAAATTTGAGACTGCGCTTTCTGAATTTAAAGGAGATATTAAGCCCAAAAAATTAAAGACGAAACTTAAAAAAGCAAGTAAACTATTCGCCGGTGATATCGCTAAAGCGACAGCAAAAAAGGATGCTTCCATCCGGAAAAAAAAGAAAAAAATAACCAAACTCAAACCAGGAGCAAGTAGCGCCGAAAGTAAAAAAGAAATCTTACCTTGACTGCGTTATAATAATTTATATTATCGCATCTTCCCGATGAATACCCGCAAATACGTTTTCGTTACCCAAAATCAAATGACTTGATTATTTTTTGCCTGTACTCTTTGACACAGAAATGGCAATTTTTTTATTAACAAATTCCAGTTATGCAACACTTCGAACAACAGGAACTTCTTCATATTGAACTAGAGCTTGAAAAAAAATATCCCTTCTTTAAAAAAATGGATATCCATACTACGGTAAGCAATGCTTTTCAAAAGACACAACATGATTCCAGGAAATTCACCAGCCGGGAATTTGAAAAAGTAAAGAAAATGGCTGATCATGATCTTCAACTTTCATAGATCATAGAACTTATTCACATACCAGCTTCTTTTTGAAAAATAAATCCTTGAATGCGATTTTTTCAGAGTTAATCAACTAAATATTCTGAAATATTCATTAGCGAACCTTTTTGAAGGCAATTGTGATATCTGGCTTTTTATTTGCTATATAATCTCACTTACTAAATCTGAAAGCCATGTTGTTTCAAAAACTAAAACAATTCTCCACGACCATCCGGGCGAACGGCAGCCAAAAAGAATTCAATTTTTTAAAGATCAATTCTGCTTCTATCCCGACTTACCATATCGATGTCCCCGATGAAAGAGGAAACAGACATTATTTTTCGCTCATCCTTTCCGGTGAGCATTGGAATATTTCCGGTGCTAGAGTACCCGATTGGATCCAGAATGCAGAAAGGCTTCTGGAAAAGACCATCCAGGAATTTGAAAGATCTGTTTCCGTAGGTAACTACCGGGCTTCGATTTGAAAAATAGAATCACAAATATGATTTTTTTTTAGGGATTTTTATTTGCATTTTTTTATCAGGTACTTTTGTATTTCAACTTTAATTGAAACATCAAAATCAAACCAGCGATCACGGGCCAAGTGCCAAAAACTTTTACTTGGCGTGACTGTTGTCATTGCTATTTTAGTGGAATATCTCAATACTTACCACTGCTTGGTTCTTATTAATGATCTTAGCCGCCTTACTATTATTACCCATTGCAATGCTGGCGTTTTGGAATAATACATAACCCCTAAATAATGATAAACTATCATGCAACAGTTATTCGTTAAGACCAGGATGTGCCGTCCCATGATGACAGTTGCTGCAGGATATCGTCATTAAACTATCGCCTATCAGGGGCTGTTCAACAGCAAAATATTTTTTATTGATATCCATCGTCATGTGCATCATTGCCCTGGCGATTTCCTTTTCAGGCTTTGCGTCGCTTGCATAGTCAAGATGAAGCGATCCCTTTTCCTGCGCATGGCAAAAATTGCATCCCACTCCCAGTCCATCCTGAAATTCGTCCACCATGATCCTTTGCAGATCCTTTGGAGCAATATCCTTGGGCAATACCTGAAGATTAGTATACTCATTTTTTGAACTGCCGGGTTTAACTAAGGCTGCGCTAATGATGCCCGCGATGATTAGAACCGCCATTATTTTGAATTTGTTGTTTATCCGCATAACTGAAAAAATATAATTTCTTTACTCTGTGTCGCGTTTTTATTTCGTGGCTGATATGCTTAACTGCACCTCAAGGTTATTTGAAATAATACTGGTACCCCCTACACCGAAGTCTTTTCTGTTGATAGTAAATGTTCCCTTAAAAACATATCCATTGCCGTTTGGTGTTGCAGTAAATGGAAATGAGATGTCTCTTGTCTGGTTTTTGATCGTAAGTTTTCCGAAAATAAACAGTACGCCTGCTTTATTTGACGTAGTTATTTTTGTAGAAACAAAGGAGATTCGCGGATATTCTTTAACATCAAAATAAGTGTCCTGTCGTAAATGCTCATCTCTCGTTTCATTGTCAGTATTTATTGTGGCCGCATCAATACTAACGTTGAAGTTGGCCTTAGATAAATCGCGACTATCAAAATTTATTTCTCCTTGTAACCCCCTAAATGAACCGCCTGTATTGATACCAAAATTTTTTATGGTGAATTGAATCGACGATCCTTTA
>DATHPV010000483.1:0-2663 GCA_035483495.1 Puia sp. | reverse complement strand
GGGAAAAACATATAGCATTGTATTATCATCCGACAACAAAAAGCAAATATTTGTTCCAAAAGGTTTTGCCCATGGCTTCTCGGTGCTGAGTGAAACTGCTGTTATTTCCTATAAATGTGATCAGTTTTATAATAAACAAAGCGAAGCGGGTATTCGTTTTAACGATCCCGGTTTGAATATTGACTGGCAAATACCTGCGGATAAAATATTGATTTCTGAAAAAGATGAACAGTTACCTGAATTTGATTCTACCATGACAGATTTTATTTTTTAACATGAAATCCAGCATGCCGTCTTATCGTGTAGCGGTTAGTGGTGGCGACGGCCAGCTTGGAAATGAAATTGCAAAAATCGCAAATGAATCCCCAGGTTTTCAGTTTACATTCCTATCGCGAAAAGATTTTCCACTGGAAAATTTTGATTCGATAACAAACTGGTTGAATCAAAATCCTGCAGACATTTTTATCCACTGTGCTGCTTATACAGCTGTTGATAAAGCCGAAACCGAAAAAGAAAAAGCGTTCAGGATTAATGCGGAAGCTCCGGGTCTCATCGCTGCTTCTCTTGCTAAAACAAATTCCCGGCTCATTTATATTTCAACAGATTATGTATTCGATGGCACATCTTCAAGCCCTCTGAAAGAAGACGCATTTACCAGTCCTCTAAACATTTATGGTGCTTCAAAATTGGAAGGTGAACGACTTGTTCGCAGAAATAATCCCCTGACTCAAATTATTCGTACGTCCTGGCTCTATTCTGAATTTGGAAATAATTTTGTGAAAACAATGTTGCGTCTAATGAAAGAAAAACATTCACTGAATATAGTAAATGATCAAAAAGGGTCGCCTACTTATGCAGGTGATCTTGCCAGAGTTATAATGAAATTTTTAGAAACCGATCATTTCCAGCCAGGAATCTTTCATTTTAGTAATGCGGGTGAAGCAACCTGGTATGAATTTGCACTAGAGATAAAAAAATTAACCGGGATAAATTGTGATATTTTGCCGATACCGACATCGGAATTTCCAACACCCGCTAAACGTCCGGCGTATTCCTTATTAGATTGTTCCAAAATAAAAAAAGAATACGACCTGATCATTCCTGACTGGCAAACCAGTCTGGCATATTGTCTTCAGGAAATAATAAAAAGGGAAATGTAGAAATTGCTATACTCTTAGTATTTTATTTGGCAAATTTGGTTTGGTTTAAGCGATCCTGCTTTAATCCGATAACCGGAGTATCACTCTTGTTTTCATGGATGCCATAAAGCAGCTCCTCATTTAAGTCCAGCACATCTTTTTGCAAACCATAGATTTCGTGGGTAAGTTTCTTCACTTTTTTTATGCCTATAAGATAACCTATTGAAAAAATAAAAAGGCCAGCAACAACAACATCCAGCATATTCAGTTGTACAGCCCTAAGCAATTCGATTACAGTTTCCATAAATTTAATTTTAAACAGGATTGGATTAAATACACTTTAAAAGTACCTTTCGGAAGCCATATCTACAACGCAAAAACACCTGCTTTATTTACCGTACTTTTACGAACCTCTTTTTACCCTTTTTATTTATACCTGGTTAATCCATTAATTATCAAATAATTACTCAACAATTTATTTTATACTCTAAATGCGACTGCCAAAAAAGGCATTAAAATCTCAAAAGATCAATTCTTTGACAGTATTAAAATTTGTAAAATTCCAAGGCAATAAATACCAGCCTGCCCGTAATTTTAACTTAGTATTCCGCGCTGCTATTTTCAGTGATCTAATGATTGAAATTGCGCTTTCGGCTATAATTCAACCATGGTAGAGTAATCCTTTCTTGTAAAACCGGAATTTATCAGGCCTTTCTCATTCTTAATGGTTAGAAATCGAAGATGTATTTTCCCGGTCTTAACGGGGTTGAAGTATTATTTATAAGAAATAGCCCCTATTTCAGTTCATGAAATAGAGGCCGTATGTTGCCTGACCTGGATTCGAACCAAGACAAACAGAGTCAGAGTCTGTCGTACTACCGTTATACTATCAGGCAGTTTGAGTTTAAAGAATTAATTTCCTTTATTTTAGGTTGCAAAGATAACTTAGGGAGCTGAATTTTACCCAAATTAAATATACAATCCCTCTTCAGATGGATATTAATGTATGAATAAAAAAAGCAGATTTTCGGACGCGGAGCTTTTGGAGGCGATAAATGAAAAAGATTTGCTGGAACAGGCGATTTTACAGCTCTACCAGGATCATTTAGAAGCAGCAAAAGCTTTTATAATGAGCAAAGGCGGCACGAAACAGGATGCGGACGACATCTTCCAGGAAACCGTTGTTTCATTTATAGATTGTGTTCAAAAGAAAAAATTCAGGCAGGAATCTGGCATCAGGACTTTTTTGATTTCAATTTCCAAGAACCTTTGGTACAACGAAATCAGGAAAAGAGAAAGAGCGGGACGCCGGGAAATAATTTTTGAAATGGACCGCGATCAACCGGAAACGGCGGTTATTGAGACTATTCAATACCGCGAAATGAAAAAGGAATTAAATCAGCTGCTTCAGGATTTGGGAGAGTCGTGCAGGAAAATTCTCGAGTTGTTTTATTATGAGAATTTATCGATGAAAGAGATTGTTGATCATTTACATTACGAAAATGAGCAAGTAGTTAGAAATAA
>DATHPV010000482.1:0-3773 GCA_035483495.1 Puia sp. | reverse complement strand
TAAATATCAAAATATGCAGGCTGCCAAAATATTGAATACGGAATCACATTATTACTCACAAGCGAATTGGTTACAAATTCGTCACTGCTTGGATCATAATCAGTTAAATCATCCGCTGACAAGCCAGCATATATGGTAGTTCCTCCATTCGAAAAGACCAATGCGCTGTGCGTACCTGTACTGCCTAAACTCATATTGCTGTATATTGCAGTCACAGCTGATGTCGCATCGTTGTCACTATTAAAAACCTTTGACGCAGTTATAGAATTGATAGGAGCGGGAATTTCGACTATTTTATTGCAAGCAGAAACGCATACCAACAAAATACTCCAAATCACCAAATTTTTATATCTGAATTTATTATTCATATTCTTATTTTTATCATAACTAAAAAGAAAAACTAAGTCCTCCCACAAGAGTCTTTGAAGGTGGCAGCCCTCCAAAATTTTGAGTTTCTGGATCTATTCCCGTATATCGAGTAATGAGTATTAAGTTGTTTGCGTGAAAAAACAGCCTACAAGTTTTGATTCCAAGCTTCATTAGGTAAGATGCTGGCAATTCATATGAAATTGATAAATTATTAAGTCTGATAAAGGAAGCATCTGTTAATCCTCCTTCAGAAATACTGAAATAGCTATTGTTTGGCATATATTTCCCTGAAAAAAGCGAGTATGCTGCAATATCTCCAGGTTTTTGCCATTCTTTACCTGCAATTATAGAAGGTGCATTTTGGTTTAGGCCACCAGGGCTAAATGTTCCACCTGCAAAAGCATTTGTTCCAAGTTGTTCCTTTATATTGAATGTAACATCTAGACGAAGTGATTTGTATAAGAATGTCATCCAAAGTCCCCCAAAAAATTTTGGAGTAAGGTTAATAACATGAGTATCATCGTTCGGATATCCAGGAGCATAAGTAATTACTCCATCATGATTTTTATCTAAAAATGCATATTGGCCAGTTTGGGGATCTACACCCAAATAATGAAGGGCATTTTGAATATTCAATGGCTTTCCAATATGGTAAAGCCCAACATATGGCGACTGAGAAAAATCTGGATAAGAAACCAATTTGTTTTGATTAAATGAGGTATTGAAACCTATTGACCAATTGAAATTTTTGAGTTTTAATAAAACAGCTTGAATCGAGATTTCCAATCCTGTATTTTGAATTAAAGCAGGTGAATTTGCTGGAACGTTGGCGAACCCTGTGAGTACCGGTGTCGGAAATTGTATTAATTGGTTTCCGCATTTATTTACATAATATGATAAATCTAAATTTATGCGCTCTTTGAAAAGACCCAAATTTACCCCTGCTTCGAGTTTCTTGTCAACCTGCCATTGATAGTCCGGATTCGGATTTTGCAAGGGCGCAAGAGAAGGCGTACCGGTATACGTTGCGTTGCTTGGTGAACCATACCTACTTAAATAGCCGTAATCACCTATATTATCACTGCCAGTAATACCATAATTTAATCTTAGTTTGCCAAAATTTAATATTGGACTTATACCCTTCAGCCACGGTTCCTCAGTAAAAATCCAAGCACCACCGATTGAGCCAAAATTGCCAAATTGCTTACCTGGTCCAAATCTGCTGGATCCGTCTCTTCTAGCGTTAACATTTAGAATAAACTTGTTCTGGAATTCATAAGTCACCCGGCCGAAAATGGCTGCGTATTTATAACGACCATAAACATAATTAGTATTGACTGTAGCAGCATTCGAAATGCTTTGGAGTAATTCATCATCTGTGTATCCTGATCCAACTACACTCAAGCCATCGGTCTGAGTTTCACTGTAGGACGATCCGACAAGAACTGACAATGTTCCCTTGTAAAGAGAAGTGTTATAATTGATTTGGGGTTCAACAATAAGGTTTTTATTGGTATTGTAACCTAAAAAAAGACTGCCAGTTGGATTAGTTTCAGGATCGTAGGAAGCTATTGGGTATGTTTTCATTTGATTCGCCTGTGTCAGATTGTAGCCCAAATTTGTGGAAAATTTTAACCCCTTTGCGAGCTGATAACCTATATTCAGACTACCATTTAGAAAATTTGTTTTCGCTGAATAGGGTTGTTTTATAGACTGAAATGGGAATGCACTTCTCGCTGAATTATTATTCAATGATGCCCCTCCCCACCCGTAATAGTTTAAGTTGCCCAATGAGTCAAAAATTGGAGGAGCATCGGGTGCAATTTTCACAGCATCCGAACGAAAGGCAATCATATCTGAAATCGTGAAGTTATAGATTGAATTTAGCGAAATACTGAGGCGTTGATCTTGGGAATGATGAGTCAAGTTTAGGCTAAAAGAAATTCTTTGATCTGCACCAGAAATCGTAGTTATTCCCGTCGTTCTGTTGAATCCTGCTCCCAAGCGAAATGTAGTTCTGGTATCACCACCAGTCAGGCTGCCTTCCGCGTCAGTGGTCTTGCCTACTCCACCCCACAATATCTTTTGCCAATTTGTGTATTTAGTTGTATCCCAAGTACCGTTTATATCGTAGTCACCTACAGGATTAGGCGAAAGTCCATCATTTCTAAATGCTTCACGACGCATCGATAGGTACTGAGTATTATTCATCATGTCCCAAAACCGGGAAACGCGATCTATCCCTTCTTGCACATGCAGATCCAATTTTGTTTTTCCTGCCTTGCTCTTTTTGGTAGTTATTATAATAACCCCGTTCGCCCCTCGCGACCCGTATATTGCAGTCGCATCAGCATCTTTCAATACTTCAATACTTTCAATGTCTGCAGGATTAACGCTGAAAAGTGGGCTCTGGCCGCCTGCAGGAGACTGATCGGTTTGGTCAAATCCTATCGATCCATTAGCATAACTTGAATAACCTCCCGGATCTAAAACCATTATTGGCACCCCATCTATAACATATAGTGGATCAGAAGTAAAGAAGGGGCTAATGCTACTTCTTCCGCGCAATTCAACTTTTATCGGCGCGCTGGCGTATCCATTAGTCTGAATTACATCCAAACCAGCAACCTTACCCTGTAAAGCAAGTAAAGGGTTCATTATCGGCTCTCTTTCTATTTCTTCAGCCGTGACCCCGCCTATATCACTTGTTGTATACCTCTTTGAAGTCTTGCCGTAGGCCTCCACAATTGCTTTGTCAAGTTCATTAGAAGCTATTTTCAGAAAGATAACTAGGTCCTTGCGGTTACCAATCTTTTTTATAGTTTGGTTTTCATATCCTACAAAGCTTACACTAATTTCATCGTCGGGTCTTACATCTTTTAGCGTAAATTCACCATTCGCGTTTGTGATTGTTCCTTTCTTGGTTCTTTTGATGGTGATGTTTGCGTTTTCGAGAGGTTCTCCCTGTTCAGTTGTTACTCGACCGGTAACTTCACCCGGAGGAGAATTTGGAAATTGAAATTCTGAGAGAGTCGGTTTTGGTTTTACAATAATAGTTTTATCTACTATTTCATATTCTAATTGTTGATCGCGCAAACATTGATGCAGGACATCATCAATTGATCCATCTCTTACATCCACATCCACTGATTTGCTTTTTGCGATCAGGCGGTTGTTATAAACAAAATTGAACCCGGTCTGCTTTATTATTTCTCTAAAGACAGTTTCAAGCCTCGCGTTCTTCAGTGAGATGGTAATGGGCTGAGCATTTGTCCGGGCACTCAGCTGCAGAAATCCTACTAGTAATATGATAGCTGTCAATTTCACAACACGGATCGTTTTGGTGAGAGCTCGTAAATCCATAACTTCGATTTGTTTGGGTTAAACAATAAGCAGTCCTCGAA
>DATHPV010000481.1:0-2988 GCA_035483495.1 Puia sp. | reverse complement strand
AAAAGACCTGGGATATAATAAGGAGCATGTATTGAGTATTTACAGTGTGTACACGATGGGTGACAAAGTGGGAGCTTTTAAGAACAGTGTATTACAAATGACAGGCGTGCAGTCTGGAACACTCAGCAGTTATCTTCCGGTGTCCAATTCCAGCCGCAGTGACAATACTTTTTTCAAAAATCAGTTGCTGGATCAGAAAGATGGAATAGACATGCAAAACTGGAGGGTCGATTACGATTATTTCAAAACGATGGGCATGCATGTTATTAAAGGAAGGGCCTTCTCACATCAATTCGGCGGCGATTCTACTGCTGTTGTTCTCAACGAAACAGCCGCTCAACTTTTAGGATATCCGGATCCGGTCGGCCAGAAAATATATAAGATCATGGACAGCAACAAGACAAAGGCTTTTACGATTATCGGTGTCGTGAAGAATTTTAACTATGAATCGCTTAAACAATCCATCGGACCATTGGGATTTTTTATCGGCGACTGGGCGTCTGTCGCTTCTTTTAAAGTGAACACAACAGATCTCCCGGGTCTGATATCGAAGATTGGAGGTTTATGGAAAGAAATGAATCCCGGCATGCCCTTCGGCTATGAATTCCTGGATGATTCATTCAACAAAATGTATACCTCAGAACAGCGGGTGGGGAAAATCGCGTTGATCTTTTCCACACTTGCAATTCTTATAGCCTGTCTTGGACTTTTCGGTCTCGCCACTTTTATTTCAGAGCAACGCACCAAGGAAATTGGAATCAGAAAAGTGTTGGGAGCCAGTGTACAGGGTATTGTGAGTCTGCTGTCGAAAGACTTCATAAAACTCGTAGGCATTTCTTTTGTCATCGCCGCACCGCTGTCGTGGTGGTTCATGAATAACTGGCTGAAAGATTTTGTCTACCGCATTTCGATAGAATGGTGGATCGTGGGGCTTGCCGGACTCATTGCATTGCTGATTGCGCTTACCACGGTAAGTTTTCAGGCAATTAAAGCAGCCGTTGCCAATCCTGTTACGAGCTTGAGGTCGGAATAGTTTGAGGGAGGACAGTGGCGGTTGACGGTTGACGGTTAACGGAAAATGGTGGATGGCTGTTAAGACCATGAACCATTAGCTATATACTATAAACCACTCATATACTCCTATACTCTTATACTCCTATACTTGCCTAAATTGTATGATGAAATCAATCATCGCTTCCTCCCTCCTATTTTTAAGTGCGTGCTCCTCTTCTGCCCAGCAGATGGATATGGAGAATTATAATCCAAAATCCACGCTCGTTGTAAAAGAACATTTAATCAAGAAAGCAAAGTATCCTTTTGTGGATGTACACAACCATCAGTGGGATATGCCGACGCAGGATTTAAAAGCATTACTCGCCGACATGAATTCGCTGAATATGGTGGTGATGGTGAATCTCAGCGGGAGGAGTTTCGATATTTTTCATGATGACTACGGCGGACAAAATATGCAGAATGCTGGAGTAGACAAACTCAATCGTTCCCTGCTGAATGTAAAAAATAATGCAAAGGGGAGGATACTGATATTTACGAATATCGATTTCAGTGGTATTGATAATCCCGCATGGACGAAAACTGCGGTGGCGCAATTGGAGCAGGATGTGAAAAACGGAGCAGCAGGATTAAAAGTATACAAGGATCTCGGACTGGAAGTAAAGGATAAAAATGGAAAAAGAGTTGCAGTAGACGATCCAAGGCTTGATCCCATCTGGGAAAAATGTGGCGAATTGAAAATACCGGTTCTCATTCACAGCGGTGAGCCCAGTCCCTTCTTCGACAAAATGGACAATACCAACGAGCGCTGGCTGGAACTCAAACTGCATCCCGACCGCGCGCGACCCGCGTCAAGATATCCAAGCTGGAACCAGGTGATGTCGGAGCAACATCATATATTTTCCAAACACAAAAATACAATTTTCATCGCAGCCCATTTCGGATGGCTTGCCAATAACCTGGATGCGCTGGGTGCGATGCTTGATACACTGCCCAATGTATATACAGAATTTGCAGCCGTGCTGGAAGAAATCGGAAGAGAACCCAGGGCCGCGAAAAAATTCTTCCTGAAATATCAGGATAGAATATTATTCGGCAAAGACACGTGGTCCGTTCCTGAATATGGTTTTTATTTCAGAATGCTGGAAACCGAAGATGAATATTTTCCTCCGCTCAGAAAATATCATGCGTTCTGGAACATGTATGGCCTCGGACTTCCAGACGATGTGCTGAAGAAAATCTATTACAAGAATTCTTTTAAGTTGTTTCCTCAAATTGATAAATCAATGTTTCCGGAGTAATATCCGGACACCACGGGTATCGAAACCGAACAGTCTCAAACAAAGTCGCCGGTGTAAGTTTTTGTAAACTAAGAGGTTAAACTTTTGGCATATTATTTCGAATGAAAGGTTATAACCGGGACCACCATGCTAAAAAACTACTTCATCGTTGCACTGCGCGCTTTCCGTCGCAACAAGACTTTTTCGTTTATAAATATAGTCGGCCTTTCTATCGGCATAAGTGCCTCGCTCGTGATTTTTCTGCTGGTTCAGTATGACTTCAGTTTCGATAAATTCGAAAAGGATAGCGCCCGAACGTTTCGTGTAGTCGCCAATGGTAAGAACAACGATGGCGTATGGCAAAACAGTACGCTGGAAGAACCCATGGGCGCCGCTGCAAAAAAAGATGTTACGGGGCTTGAGATTGTAGCACCTTTTCGCACCCTTGGTGAAGTTCGTGTTACGATTCCAAACACAAATAAGCCTCTCGTACTCCGCAAACAAAAAGACATCATTGCAGCAGACGCAAACTATTTCAATCTCGTTGGTTACACATGGCTGGCGGGTTCGCCTGCAACAACCACGCAAGAACCGTATCAGGTGGTGCTCACGGAAAAAAACGCAAGACTTTATTTCGCCGGAATAAAATATTCCGACATTATCGGTAAAATGATCTTTTTCGACGACACTATTCAAT
>DATHPV010000480.1:0-4314 GCA_035483495.1 Puia sp. | reverse complement strand
GTGCGGAGGTCTGCTGCGTGGATGTCCAGGATAGCGGGATCTTTCCATTACTGGTAGACAGAAAATCCCAATGCACTTGCGCCATACCCGCACACGAGAATAAAAACGAAACAAAAATGTAAATAAAAATTCTCATGAATTCTCTAAAAATATCGAAAGACTAAATTAGGAAGATTTTTTGGAGAACCTATTTCAATCACTCTAGACCCATCCGGGAGGTTTTACATACTAACGGTAATCAATAACCGAAGCCGTCATAACACATTTTTGTGATCGTTGCCTCCCTGGTAAAATATTGCCCTATTTGCGATCTACAATGGACAGCGAAATGCCGTCGTGCGGTTTTATCCCGACAGTTTGAATAATCGTTGAAGTCACATTTGGTGTCATTGCAAGCAGGTTATTGAAACGTTGAACGCCGTTTATAAATCCATCTTTGATCTTTTCATTCATTACTTCACCTTCACGGATAACATTGTCAGCAATAATAAATGTCCCGGGTCCTGATAATTGAAGCGACAATTGAAAGTATTCTGCATACGGTTCCTTGTCCGCATCAATAAAAATTAAATCGAATGGTTCGGCGTTCTCCTGCTTAAGTTGATGCAATATCTCCATTGCCTTTCCAACGCGTATCTCCACTTTGCCGGACAGCCCGGCGCGTGCAATATTTTTCTTCGCCACTGCAGCACGCGCCGGATCTATTTCCACGGTGATCATTTTGCCATTTTCCGGAAGTGCCCTGGCAAGCCAGATGGCGCTGTACCCCCCGAGTGTTCCCAGCTCTAAAATATTTTTTGCATTGCAGGCAAGCGCCATTATGTGTAGAAACTTTCCCTGGTTAGGCGACACGGTGCTGAAAGGAAGGTTAGCGTCTTTTAGTGTCTGCGGCACGGACAATAAAACCTCATCCTCGTGGATCAGGAGCGAACTGATGTAATTATCGACTTCTTTAAAAATATGGGTATCCATTATTATTATTTTCTGAATCTAACGGCAATTAACAACCGAAGCGAATCACTTCTACTGCTCATTGATTACCGAGCTCTTCTGCCAGTCCGATCAGCAATCCTTCAACCCCCGGATGTAACATAGCTTATATGCGTTTTCATACTGTACCACTTCGCCAACGAGCCGGGCGCCGTGGTTGCTGAGCCTTGCTAACATCTCCTCAATATCTGCCACGGTAAACATCACCCGCAGATAACCGAGGGCGTTCACCGGGGCTTTCCGGTGATCGGCGATAATTGGCGAAGTGAGAAACCGCGAGATCTCCAGGCGGCTATGTCCATCGGGGGTCACCATCATCGCGATCTCCGCGCGCTGGGAAGCAAGACCGGTAACGCGACCAACCCATTCTCCTTCGGCCATGGTTCGGCCTTCGAGCTTCAGTCCGATCTCTTCAAAAAAAGAAATGGCGTCATCGAATGATTCCACCACGATGCCGACATTATCCATTCGCAAAAATTTGTTTTTTGCCACAGTATAGTTTGTTTATTATTCAATCAATCTCTATAATTCAACGGCGGCTTTCTGTCACCGAGTAATGCCTTGTACTGGTAATCTCCTTTTGATACAATGAACTCCTCTTTTGCTTTTTGAATAAGTGAAGGCGTCAAAAATAGATCAATGGCTGTGAATGTCATTGTTTTTGCTGCCACGATCATTCCTTTTATACCAATATCCCCGCCGCTGCAGGCAACCGCCTGCCAGCTGTGTGCAGACGTTCCCGGTACCCAGGTAGCGGTTTGTACCCCGACTGTCGGAACAGTATAGCTTACATCTCCCACATCGGTAGAGGCAAGGGCATTTGCTATATACAAAGGTTTGATGGAAGTAGCCGATTCTACAGGAGGGGTCTTAGCTAAAAAACTCGACTGTAACTTTTTTGCAAAAATGATTTCTTCCGTTGTATAACTCACTCCACCTACTTTTTCCAGATTGGCCTCCATATCCTGCGCCAGTGTTTTATTGATCAATAAATCATGCGACCCACTGATCACTTCGTATTCCATCCTTGTTCCTGTTCCTAAAGCAGCGCCAGCAGCAGTTCTCACCACCCAGTTAAATAAACTGTCCACTTCCACCTTGTCCGGGTGCCGCACATAATAAAACGATTCAGCAAAATCAGGGACAATATTAGGAGCCTTTCCCCCATTCGTAATTATATAATGAATGCGGGATTCTTGTGGAATATGTTCGCGCATCATATTTACCATGTAATCCATGGCTTCAACAGCATCCAGGGCAGAGCGTCCCTTGTCGGGCGCCATAGCCGCATGGGAAGCAATGCCGTAAAACCTGAATTTGGCAGATTTGATAGCTAGAGAACTGGTATAAATAACGGTATTTTCGTCGGCCGGGTGCCAGTGTAAAACCACATCCACGGCATTAAACAAACCTGCGCGCACCATGTACACCTTCCCGTCACCGCCTTCTTCGGCGGGGCATCCGAAGACTATGATAGTCCCTTTGATCTTTCCTTCTTCCATCAACTTTTTGATAGCGATTCCTGATGCGACAGAACCAGTCCCGAATAAATTGTGCCCGCAACCATGACCGCTGTTTTTACCCGCAACAGGTATTTTGGAAGAAGAACTGTCCTGTGAGAGTCCCGGTAAGGCATCGAACTCGGCAAGTATGCCAATAACCGGTTTCCCGTTGCCGAACGTTGCTACGAAGGCTGTAGGCATGCCTGCAACACCTGCTTCCACCGTAAATCCATTTTCTTTCAGTGTATTTTGTAACAGCAATGAACTTTTAGTTTCTTTAAATCCAACCTCCGCGTAATCCCAGATATTCAATGCTATTTTTTTATACGCTTCATAACCGGACCCAATATTTTTTGCAGCTTCACTTTTTAAAATATCAATGGATTTGCTATTACTTTGTCCCATGCAATTGCACCCAAGTGCCAGCAATAAAATGGAAATGAAAATTAATTTCATGATGTTTTTTTGAATGATCGTTGGATACAAAAATATACCTATTCGGGATTAAATATCCATCACCCATTTTTTATGATCGCTTTTGCCCTCCTCAGAAACTGCGGCCCATAACGATACTTCACGCTGTCGATCGCCTGATAGAGTTTGATATTCTCCTGCGTGTCCTCAAATAAATTAATTTGATAATTACCAGGAATGAGATGCGTGAACCGGATGCCGGGTAACCGGATAAGCATTCTTCTTTCAAATAATTTATCAAAAAGTTCGCGCGCAACTTGCAAAAGAATATGATCGGCTGCGGTGTAGGCAATGATCGATTGTTTGGTGACCCTGTCAAAATTGGCATAGCGGAGTTTTAGCGCGACTCAGGCGGTGAGTTTATTTGCTTTCTAAGTCAAAAAAGCAAAATAAAATGCGCGATTTTAATTCGGATGTTTACGCTGACATGCGAAATTGTTTTATCAGGAATCTATTACTCAGTTCTCAGACTTTTTACAGGATTTGCCATTGCGGCTTTAATGGCCTGAAAACTGACCGTTATTATAGCGATGAGAATCGCCACCAGACCCGCTCCAATGAATACGAGCACACTGATCCCAATACGGTAGGGATAACCTTGCAGCCATGCGTACATAGCAAGCCAGGCGATGGGTGTGGCGAGAAGTAAAGAGATCAGCACCAGGATGATAAAATCTTTGGATAAAAGTGTGACGATATTGGTGATGCTTGCACCGAGCACTTTTCTTACGCCGATCTCCTTGATGCGGGCTGCGGCCATATAGGTCGCCAGACCTAATAATCCAAGACAGGAAATAAAGATCGTGAGGCCAGCAAAAAGCCCCGAAAGCGTTCCTGTGCGTTTTTCATTCTCAAATTTTTTCACGTATTCCTCATCTACAAAATTGTTCACAAAAAGATAATTCGGATCATAACGGGTCACCAGTTTTTGCATCATCTCCATGTATTGGGAAATGCTTTTTTGGTTGTTCAGTTTTACAAGGATAATATTAAACCAGGCCTTGGGTCCATAGATCAGCATGGGTTTGGTCGGCTCATAGGGAGATTCCAAAATAAAATCCTTGATCACTCCCACTACATGCCAGGTCTTCCCATTGTCTTTCACTATCTGTCCGATCGGGTTTTTAAATTTCATGATCTTCAACGAAGATTCGTTGATCACCATCGCGAGAGAATCGGCAGGGTATGTGGAGGGGTCAATATCGCGACCTGCAACAAAAGTTAGCCCAGCTGTCTTTCCCAGACCTCCGTCTTCGTTATAGCGCCTGAAATCGGTTCGATCACTCGGATCTTTCCCATCCCAATCCTGCCCCCATCCATCGCTCCAACTCTGGGTAAGGGGCGCGCT
>DATHPV010000479.1:0-12255 GCA_035483495.1 Puia sp. | reverse complement strand
GGAAAACCTAGCTAACTCTGTTAAAAGTGTGCTCATAATAGACGATGAAACAGATTTTTGTCTGCTCATGAAAAATTATTTTGTGAGAAAGAATTATGATGTATATATCTATCACACGCTGGAAGAGGGCATGAAGAACATTGAAAAAATTAATCCGGATATTATTTTTCTCGATAATAATTTACCTGATGGACTGGGATGGGAAAAAACAGAATATATCAGGCAACATTTCCCAAATACACGTATCAATCTGATTAGTGCATATCAATACGATCACAGCATTTCTGAAAAACTAACTTCTGTTAGAATTTGGGAAAAGCCGATCAGTTTGATCGATTTAAATAAGTACCTGAATTAAAAGGTAATCCTAAAGTCTACACACTCCCGTGTACTACGGCCTCCAACTTTTCAGATTTGACCATCCTGATTTTGACTTCATGTTCCATTTTATCATTCACGAGGAGGATGTCGTCGGATTCCTGCTCAATACCATCAAGCATTAATTTCGTGTGATCATCTCCTTCTACCCTTTCAAATTTCAAATGATACATCGTATCTGTAAATCTGTAATGGATTTCGAAGTCGTTCCAGCTTTCGGGTATGCAGGGTTTTACACTCAAACGATTCCCATTTCTTTTTAATCCAAAAAAAGATTCTGCAAGCAGCTGGTACATCCAGCCTGCTGAACCGGTATACCAGGTCCAGCCTCCCATTCCCTCGTGATTTTCCACCGCATAAACATCAGCCGCTATTACATACGGTTCTATTTTATATTTTTTTATATCCTCAGGAGAAGATCCGTGATTTATTGGATTAACCATTCTCATCAATTCGTAAGTGCGTTGCTTGTCACCCAGGATAGCTGTTGCCATGATAAGCCAGATGGCCGCATGAGTGTATTGTCCGCCGTTTTCACGAACGCCCGGCAGATAACCTCTGATATAGCCGGGATTCGGATTAGACTGATTAAATGGAGGATCAAATAATTTTATGATTTCGAGGTCTTTTTTTACCAATATGGAATGTGCGGAGTTCATAGCAGTTTTAACGTGATCAGGAGATCCTGCACCGGATATAACTGACCAGCTTTGTGGAATGGAATCTATTCTGCATTCGGTGTTTTTCGATGAACCAAGTGGTGTACCGTCGTCAAAAAACGCACGCAGATACCAATTACCATCCCATGAATTCAGTTCAATATTTTTCCGAAGCTGAATAGATTCTTTTTTACAACGATCTGAAAATTCCAAATCCTTTCTGGAATATGATATTTCCTGAAAACGGGTAATTACATCAAACAGGAAGAAAGCAAGCCATACGCTTTCTCCTCTTCCCTCGTGCCCCACTTTATCCATACCATCGTTCCAATCACCCGAGCCCATGAGGGGTAATCCATGTGCACCAAACCTCAGGCCGTGCGTAATGGAAAGTTTGCAGTGTTCATATAAACTTTCTGTGTGATCAGAAATACCGGGCATCTCATAATAGGAATCTTCACCAGGATTCAAAAGCCGGCCTTCAATAAATCTTATTTTTTCATCCAGAATGGAAAGGTCACCGGTATGTTTAACATATCTCGAAACAACGTAAGGAAGCCATAAATAATCGTCTGAACAAGTTGTTCGCACACCTCGGCCCATGGGTGGATGCCACCAGTGTTGTACGTCACCTTCCCGAAATTGTCTTGAAGCGCTTAAAAGAATCTGCTGTTTCACCAGATCTGGGCGGTTATGCATTAACGATAGGGAGTCCTGTAATTGATCTCTGAATCCAAAAGCCCCACCAGACTGGTAAAAACCGCTTCTGCCCCATATTCTGGAACCAAGCGTTTGATAGTTCAGCCATCCGTTAAAGAGAAAGTTTATCGACGGATCCGGAGAATTTACCTGCACAACAGAAAGTGAATCTATCCAAAGTTTTTTTACGCGGGCCAGGGCACTTTCCGCCGCAGAAATGCCTCTGCAATTTTTGATGGTTTGAATTGCGGAGAATTGATCTCTGCCGGCTCCCAAACGGAAAACCAGCATTCTTTCTTCCGCATCTGTGAGATCCATCGCAGATTGCAGTACCCCGCAGGCATCCTGAGTCGCCCCTGTTCTGCCCGAAAGTTTGGCTTTCCCCATTGCTTCCGGATTTTTATAAGTCCCATTTCTTCCAAGAAATTCTGCCCGGTCGGTGGTATATGTTTTTAAAGGATCGTCTGTATCAAAGAAACTTATATAATTTCCAAAATCGCTGTTGTATGCATTCCCTGCAAGCAATGCTCCCGTTTCGGAATTTAGTTCCGTAGTCAATTGCATGACCGTCTTTGATCTCAAATCTCCCAATACCCACTCAACAAATCCGGTGAGAGATAATTTGCGTAAGCGGCCCGACGCGTTTTTTATTTTAAAACGAATGTATTTAACAGGTTCCTCCGGATCAACAAATACGGTCATGGATGAAAAAATTCCGTCTTCTGCGAAATGAAATTCACTATATCCAAATCCGTGTACGCAGTGATAATTTGATTTTCCAGGATTGGGTAACAGAGAGGGTGACCAGTATTTACCGCTTTCTTCATCCCTGATATAAAATGCTTCGCCACACAAATCAGAGATTGAATCGTTGTTCCATGGTGTAATCCTGTATTCATGCGCATTTTCCATCCAGGTGTAAGCCTGCCCACTCTCCGAAATCACCGTACCGAATATAGGATTGGCCAATATATTACACCATGGAGCTGGCGTTGGATTGTCTGCGCTTGTGATGATATGGTATTCTGAACCTTTTTTTGAAAATCCACCCAGACCATTAAACGAAATCAGGTCATTTGGAATTTCCGTTTCAGATTCCTGTGATGCGTAAAATTTAGTGGGTGTAAAATAAGGAATCACCGGTTTTACTTTGCTTCTCCTCTTAACCTGTTCCTCGAGTGTTCCCAAACTGTCTGACAAAATAATTCTGGCAACTGCCTGGAATAAAATTCTGTCTTCCTGAGATACCTGTTCACCCGACCTGATGAAAATACCTCCCGGTTTATCCTTTACATCACTGATGATGCCCGGAGAAATCAAACTCAGCAACTCATTTTGTAAGGACTGCCTATAACCACCATAGTCTTCATTCCATATAACCAGATCAACCATCAGTCCTTTTAGTCGCCAGAAAGCATGGGCCTGAATCATCTGCCTGGCCAGCTCAATATTGGCGGCATCCTGTATTTGTAACAGGACAATGGGAAGATCACCCGAAATAGAATAACTCCACAAGGCTGACTGGCCACGCCTGTTTCTAATAATTACCGCCGAATCCGCCCGCAGCGCCGGGTTTGAGAAAATGATGGAGCTTGCCAGCAGAGAATATAATTGAGCATCTGCTTCGGATGCGTTTATCTGTCGCAATACAACCTGACTATGTGTCCATGCAAGCTCAAACGCGCGGTCTGTAAGAGGTCTGTCCTGATATTTTTCTACCAATGCAGTGCATAATTCCTTGTTTTCCGCTATTCCCAGAACCATATCAATAGTTACCGAGTCGTGAGCTTCAATTAAAAAACGATATCGGATGGCTACAATCGGATCCAGCACGGCCCCCTGTGAATTGGAAAGTGGCTGGTTTTTTGACAATGCTTCCGGTTCGTGAACGGTTTTTGTTCGACCGATAAACAGAGAGCGGTCAGTTTCAAAAGAAACATCTTTTATTTCCGCATTATGAACTTTCATCAGATGGAACATCCAAGGTTGCGGATCGCCGGGACCCCGGGGTCTTCTGGTACAAAGTATCGCATCCCGCTGGGGAAGTATTTCTGTTTGAACAAACAAATTACTGAAAGCCGGATGGGCTGCGTCCGCACCAGGTGAAGTAAGCACCACTTCAGCATAACTGGTTACTTCCAGCAAACGTTTTCTGCGTGAACGATTGCTGATATGGATCCGTCGCATTTCGACATCGTCCTCGGAAGAAACAACAATTTCAGTGTGCGTCTCAAAATTTTGTTCCTGTCTTCTGAATTCGGCCCGGCCCTGTGAAAATACCACCTCATAAGATTCTGCTGTTCTCAGTAAAGGCTGATAGGCGGCTGACCATTTGCTTTCATTTTCCAGATCTCTGATATAACAAAAGATTCCCGTATTGTCTAACGTCGCATCTTCTTTCCAACGCGTTACCGCAATGTCTTTCCATCTGCTGTATCCACTGCCGGAATTTGTAATCATCGCATAGTAGCGACCGTTAGACAGCAGTTGAATTTCAGGTAAAACCGTGTTAGGCGTTTTTATAACGCGCATCTGCACTTCCTGCTCGGCAACGCCACTGTCTGACACATGTACAGTCGGTGAATAAAATTCAGTTGCGTGAGGTATTCTCTCCTGCAATAGCAGCATAATCGCTTTGAACTGCGCTTCATTCTCAAATCTTTTCTGCATGGGCTTATCGTGCAACAGATGGGAAATAGACAGAAAGGACATTCCCTGATGATGGGACATAAATGATCTTACGATTGCGAAAGTTTGTCCTCTTGTAAGACGGCTTGGTGTATAATCTATCGCTTCGTACATACCATATTTGCCGCCGAATCCCTCCTTTTCCATTTCCTGAATATTAACGATAGCCTGTTCAGGTGATACCGTCAACGCCATAACAGAAGCGTAAGGTGCGATAACAAGATCCTCTCCGAGCCCACGCTTCAGACCAAGTCCCGGGACGCCAAAAGCGTGATATTGATAGTTGAGATTAACATCCACCAGATTATACCCTGATTCTGAAACACCCCACGGGACATTTCTTTTTTTGCCGTATTCAATTTGTTTTTGAACAACGGATTTATTCGTTTGATCCAAAAGCGTATTTTCAAATCCGGGCATCACAAGAACAGGCATTAAGTACTCGAACATGGATCCGCTCCATGAAACCAGAACGGGTGAGGTTCCGGGATTTGTGAGTTGGCGGCCCAGCGCAAACCAACTATCCTGCGGCAATTTTCCCTGTGCAATACCCAGAAAAATAGTAAGTCGGGATTCTGAAGCCAGTAAATCATAAAAGCCATTGTCTCTACGGTGATCCGTTACATTATATCCGATAGATAAAAGTCGTTGCGATTTGTCATACAGAAAATCAAATTGAATATCGGCGAATTCATCACAAAAACGGCACAGCAACTGGATATGCAATAACCTTTCTTTTGCACGGCGGCAGGTTTCAATTATCTGTTTACGGAAATTTTCAAGCCAGATTTTTTCTTCCGGCGTAAGCTCTTCTTCATTTAAAGAATGCACTTTTGGAATTAACGAAATTTCAAGTGAGGCGAGTTCCTGCAAAGTCAACAGAGAAAATAATTTCTCTTCCAGAAAATTAAACCGATCGGGGAAATTTGTTACTGAAAGGAAGGGACATGATTCATATGTATCGATGTAGGCTTCCCTCACTTGTGTAGACAGCGCATCTGCCCACCAGGCCGCATCCGAATCTTCATTAAATATACCAGTCAGTTTTTCTGCCTCTTCCAAAAGATTCTGCAAGTCACTGTACAATTTTCTTACAGAATTAATTCCATTCTCTTCAAGAGATAAGATTAGCTTTTCAATTCGTTCGGTTCCTTTTTTGGAACCCATTTTATCTTTCAGAATTTCCAGCGTAGCCTGAAGACCATTTACAAACTGATTTGAAATCGCAGGTTTGTCAGCCAATTGCATCAAACCCTGTTTCAATGTGATCAGGTGACCAGCCATATTTCCGCTATCAACGGTGGACACATAATTCGGATTCAGAGGTTGCAACGTTTGAGTATCGTACCAATTGTAAAAATGACCTGAGTACCTGGTCATGCCTTGCAGAGTTTGCAAAGTGTTTGAAGTTCTTATCAGCAGAATCTGCATGGGAATAAATCCAAAATCAAACGCGGTCAGATTCGCAAGAAGCGACAGGCCAATATTTGTAGGCGAAGTCCGGTGTGCTATACGTTCCACGGGACTTTCCTGGTAGTTATCAGGCGGCAACCAATTGTCGCCGGCTACAACAAAGGTTTCAAAGAATGACCAGGTTTTGCGAGCCAGTTTATTGAGAAACAGTTTTTGTTTCTCGCTGAGGTCGACTGTTTTACTTTTGTCGGATAAACTGATTCTCCAGGTAATCGCAGGAATCAGCATCCACGCAACCAGGAATGGAAGACTAATAATCATTCCGCTCGCGTGTTCGTAATGCATCCAAAAGTAAACTCCAAGCGCAAGTGCCACAGGAAACCACATGATGGCATACGATTGAAATAAATTTTTATTGGCACGGCTCACTAAATTCTGGGATGGATTCCATTGTAACAGATGCCGGTGACTGATGAGCATTCGCCAGTTGGTTCTGAAAATGGCATCCAGGTATACAAACGCTTCATAGGGAATGGTAACAAGCAGTAAAATCTGGAGTGCAAAATTCTGCAGTGAAAATCGAAAGCTTACTATAACGTGTTGCAGTATGTGCACGTCCTCCGGTTTTTGCCAGATCTCCCACAAAAAGCTAATCATTGATGTTAGCAGAGCAACCGTTAAGACCGCAAGCGTCCAGAAAACTGGTGAACGTGAATAAACCCAGCCAAACAGGAGCATGCTCATCAAAGCGATAGGCACCAGGCTTCGCCGGAGATTGTCAAATATTTTCCATTTTGACAATGAAGAGATCGGGTTTTTCAAAATTTTGCCTTTGGGTCCCGGAACCCATGGAAGTATCCAGGTAGCAATTTGCCAGTCGCCTCTAATCCAGCGATGGCGGCGCTTCATGTCCGTTTCATATTGGGTAGGATAAGCTTCATATAATTGTACATCGCTTAATAAACCGCAGCGTGCATAACTGCCTTCAAGTAAATCGTGGCTCAGTATCCTGTTTTCCGGAAATCTGTTGCCAATCGCTTTTTCAAAGGCATCCACATCATAAATACCTTTGCCTATAAATGAACCTTCTCCGAAAATGTCCTGGTAAACATCTGAAATAGCTCGGGTATAAGGATCAATACCCGGTTCATTTCCATGTATGCGTGCAAATTTGGTGCTGTCGTCATAAGGCAGACTGACGGCTACTCTTGGTTGCAGAATTCCATATCCTTCAACTATTCTTTGTTTCTTTTCACTGTAGTGTGGCTGATTCATCGGATGGGCCATCGAACCGGCAATTTTCCAGGCGGCATCTTTTGGAAGCTGAGTATCGGAGTCAAGCGTGATTACATATTTTATCCGTTCATATTCGGCAGAATCACCTACAATCAGGCAGAATTTATCTTTTCCATTTCCCCGAAGAAGTGCATTCATTTCTGCGAGTTTACCCCGCTTTCTTTCATATCCCATCCAAACTTTCTCCATGGGATTGTATTTTCTGGGACGATGAAAAAGAAAAAAACGGCCGTTCTTTTCAGTGCCGTATTTATTATCTAAATCTTCAATCATCGTTCTGGCCATCCTCAGCAAATCATCATCACCCGGCTGGGTTTCTTCTTTAGAGTCCTTGAAATCTGTTAACAACGCGAAATAAATGTTCGTACCCCTGTTAGCCAAAAAACGCACTTCCAGATTTTCTACCAGTTCCTCCAATTCTTTTTTATTATTGAACATGGATGGAATCGCCACCAGCGTGCTGTATTTTTCCGGAATGCCTAAAGAAAAATCCATCCTTGGAAGAATCAGCGGACGAATTACGAGCGTGCTAAGCCAATTGATCAGAGAGATAGAAAGCTGACTGCAACCCACCAAACAAACCAAACTGATTGCTGCCAGTGTCCATGGATTTCGAAAACCTTCTTCCCAGCATCGAAGAATTAATGTGCCCGCCATAACCGCCGCCAGAAAAAACGATGTCCCTGTGTATAACAGCAGAGGTATTTTCTTAAAGAAATTTGTAAAGTGTTCCCAGATGGTATATCTGGCACCGGACTCTTTAATTAATTTTTTAAGGCCCTTTCCGATGAGGTAGAAACCCAGATGTCCTGACCTGGGATATTCCGGATGGACAAGAAAACCCTCATTTGCAAGTCTCACTGCGAATTGTGCTATCGATGATTCAGAATGATGGCTCGCTTTTGCAATCTTTTCCACGCTATGACGGTATTCGTCACGGGTATGAAAATCCATCAGGGGATATATAGCTGAAGTTTCAGACTTCAGAATATTTTCAACTACGCTTACATTTTCTACAAATTCCCGCCAGTTATTGCTACTCAAAAACCGGAGGCTGCCTATACTATTACTGATTGAAACCTGATCTGCAGCCTGTTTCTGGTTTTCAACATGCACCAGCTCATCACTGGTCATGCCGTTTTCAGAAAGCCGTTGTTCGATCCAGCTGATTGGCAGAGAAAAAGCGGACCCTTTACCAACCAGTCTCCTTGTTAGCTCAGCTACAAATGAACTTTCGAGTGGTGGTCCATAGCGCGCCATATCTGCAATTACAAGGATGAGGCTTTTGGGATCTTTTTCCGCAGTTTCAGTCATTTGATCCGCCCAGTAATCAGCCAGGTTTTTATTAATCCTGTTTTTCGCAATCAAGGCAGCGAGCCTGCGGAGATTTTCAATCAATGCAAGGCGAAGCATAATGGGAATTGCCCAAAGTTCTCCCAGTTTCAATTCCGATACCTGCTGATATGCGATCGTAAAACTGTTAAGGCTTTTAAGATCAACACGGCCATCACTATGCGCAATCAGTTCAACCGCCAGATCATAAACTCTCGGTAATCCTGCGGAAGGTCCTTTTGCCAGCTGTGGAAGACCTTTACTATATCCCTTGGGCAAATGCTTTTTGCCGGTATAGATTTGTTCTTCAATCAGGTAAAAATTATCCAGCAACCACTCTCCTGCCGGAGTAATGCGTTTATTTTCTTTGGCAGAAGCTGTAAGGAGATTGTGTACTTCGAGGAGGATTTCCTCATTATCCGCAAGCCTTTTCAATAATTGTTCGGATGTCTTTTCGCTGGTTAACTGGTGACTGGCTGCGAGCGACAGTGCAAAAGATTCCAGCTGCTCCAGACTAAAAAGTTCAGAACGAATCGGCGGTTTTTCATCGTCATATTTATGCATCAGGTCATCTCCCAGAAAGGAAATGCGCAACTGCGATATGAATTCCTGTATTGGAGTAATATTTACTTTCAAACTGGTTTTTGATTGTTTTGTAAATTAACTTAACAAATAAATTTCAAATCTGTTTCTCTCCTTCATTGTCGTACGTTGTCTCAACGTACACGTATTGGATGCCCGCGATGTTCTGCATATGCAGATGTATAACAGGCACCGAAATATAAAATGATTGAAGAATAGTATATCCACAGCATAAGAATAACAATTGAAGCCGCAGTACCATAGGTAGCACTGATTTTAAAATAACCAAGATAATATCCGATAACAAATTTCCCCATTAAAAATAATATAGTGGTGACCAGTGCGCCCACATAGGCATTTTTCCAGGATATGGACGAATTGGGAAGTATTTTAAAAATCAGCATAAACATCGAGCTGATAACAATTAAAATCAAACCCAGGTTTACGATATAAAATAAATTCAGCAGAGAGACACTAAAAAGTGCTTTCAGTCTGTCGCTCAGCAAATCCAATAAAGCACTCGCCGTCAGCGAAACCAGTAGTAGAAAGGAAACTGCAATCAATAAAGAAAAGGAAATTAACTTTCTTACTGCTGCTATCAGTAGTGCTTTTTTATCAGGAGCAGGAATCGACCATAAATAATTAATCGAACTTTGGATTTCGGAAAAAACTCCTGTAGCTCCTATAATTAATACCACTGCACCAATCAGCCCGCCCACTTTACCATGACTGGATTCCTTAGTATGAAGGATTATATTCTGTATTTGCAATGCTGCATCATTCCCCACCAATCCGCTTATCTGAGAATAAATTCTTCCCTCCACAGCCGACTCGCCAAAAAAAATACCAGCAAGAAATATGACCACTATCAGCAGAGGCGCAATGGAAAAAATAGTGTAATAAGAAAGCGCGGCGCTTAATTTAAATCCATTGAAGTCGTTAAACTGAATGGCGCTTTTTTTTATCAGCTTCCATGAATTCTTAAACCAGTTAGATGTCATATTATTCAGTATCTCTCTTCCTTCAATTTCGTGCCAGTGATTTTGTAGTTCCAATTTCCAAAATCGGCCTATTGTGGGGAAATCTTTACTCGATTTGAATAAAATCGAGCGAATCTGTTATGCTGAAGCAATCTAGTTAATTTTCCTTAAGTGCTGATTGTAAATAATTTAAACTGCTAAAAAAAACTACTGATAGCAATTATTCGCAAATGGTATCCCATTTGAACCTTTCTCAAAAACAAATTTATGTCCGGATACCTGCCATTACCATTTATTGAGGAAAAGATAAAGGACCTGGAATACGCACTATTTTTTTCTATGAGTGAAGCGGTATTAAAAATACCCTCATGCGTAGTGAAAGTGCTGGAAACGGACCAGATTGGTCAACTCTGGTTTGTTATTCCGCGTCCAAGCCAGTTTATTCACGCTTTCGATAAAACATTTCCGGTAAAGCTTGACTTTTTTCGAAAAGGAAGGGACTATTATCCGAAAATTTTAGGCAAAGCCTTTTTGGTAAATGATCCCGAAGAAGTAAATACGATCGAATGCCTGAATGAAAATATCAAGCAGCAGGCACGAAAAAATGCGATGGTTATCGTAAAAGTCAAAATATCCCATGCGGAGTATACCGAAAAGGCACCTGTGAAATCATCCACAAAATCTTTAATCACTCAGGTAAAGAACAGGGTTTACAGCTGGTTTCGACAATCACAATCTTTAAGTAACCTGGGTTATAAAAAAATACCCGCTGATATCAGATATCCTTCGTTGTCTTCCTATACCAATTAAAAAGTTTTAAGGTGCGCCTTACAATTCAAAATCAATTCACTGGCAAATGGCTGAAAAAAAGGCGTTCCGCAAATCAAAGACATTTTATGTTTTATCTGCGATTTTGTTGATTTTATGTGTCGCAGGATTTTTGTTCTGGAGGAGCTATAAATATAAACTGGTTAACAAAAAGCTTGATAGTCTGGTTACAGTCAAATCCAAAGGACTCTATCAGCTTAATTACATAAATCTCGTTATCAATGAAGAGCTTGGGAATCTTTCTGCAGAAAATGTAGAAATGATTCCGGACAGTCAGGTATATCAAAATATGATAGATCTTAAGACTGCTCCAAAAAACTTATTCTTTATACGAATACCAAAACTTACTATTACCGGCGTTATAACTCCTAAAGCCCTTCTGAGTAAAGAAATTAGCGCTCATATCATCAGGATTGAAAATGCAAATATCGAAATCCGGTTAAGCAGCGAAAAAAAGGAAACTCAACCAGGTTTAACTTCTGGAATGAGATCCGATTTGTATCAGGCGATACTGGGAAAATTAAAAAGTATTAAAGCAGATAGTATTGTACTCGATAATGCGGACGTGACCCTTTCAGACAGAAAGTCGAAAAGGGCGAGTCTTATCACCAAAGGCCTGAGTATTCGTTTTTCCGGTGTCTTAATTGACAGTGCACATCAAAATGACAGCAGTCGTATATTGTTTTCCGATAAACTCGCAATTCATTGCAACCAAATTGAACTGCCTTTTAAAGATCGGTTTTACACGCTGCATGTTGAAGGGTTTGATTTTGATACGCATACAGAACGGCTTCAAACTGATAAAATAATATTGAAGCCTCTACTGTCGGAATCTGATTTCGCCAGGGCTCATAAATTCGCTGTTGACCGCCTCGATATCCGAATTAACAGGCTGGACATCCAGCATTTGGACACGCACGCTCTTCTCTTGGGTCAACTGGTTGCAGATTCAATTCAAATCTTTCAAGCCTCTATTCGGGATTTCAGGGATAAATCGTATCCACATGATTCGGTAGACAGAACTGATAAATATCCCCACGAAGTAATCATGAAATTGCCGTTCAGCGTGTACGCATCGAAAGTTATACTCAGGGATAGTTATATTGAATACAAGGAAAAAAATGACAAATCTGACAGCAGCGGGAAAGTAACATTTTTCCATGTTCAGGCGAGCTTCGACAATGTCACCAACATGATCGCCCGGATCAGGACAAATAACCAAATGCGGTTAAATTTCAACGCTTCATTTTTGAATGAAACACCTTTTGCTGCAAATATCCGAATGAAACTTAATGACAAAAACGGCGCTTTTCAGCTGGATGCCAAAATGGGAGAGTTAAACGCTGTTTCATTAAATCCGTTGATAAGACCGATGGCGCTGGCCGAAGTTGAAAAGGGTA
>DATHPV010000478.1:0-2678 GCA_035483495.1 Puia sp. | reverse complement strand
ACAGGTTCTTCACATTCCGGGTGAGCAATGAATTTAGCCAGAGGATGACGTGTTCTGAGTTCAGTTATTTTTTTTACGCTGAAAATTTCATGCACGATGCAAGCGCCATTCCATAACAGCATATCTCTTCCGGTTTTCTTTTTCAAATAAGCACCCAGGTTTTTATCGGGAGCAAATATGATTTTCTGATCCGTGGGAAGGCTTTCAATAATTTTTTCGGCGTTGGAAGAGGTGCAGATAATATCACTCAACGCTTTTATTTCCGCCGTACAGTTTATATAAGAAATTACCAGGTGATCGGGATGCTCTTCTCTGAAAACACGGAATAAATCAGCTGGTGCTGAATCAGCAAGCGAACAACCGGCATTCAGGTCAGGCAACAAAACTTTTTTCGTTGGATTCAAAATTTTTGCTGTCTCTGCCATAAAATGTACACCTGCAAAAACAATTATATCTGCTTTAGTGCGTTCTGCTTCCTGTGCAAGACCCAGACTGTCGCCAATAAAATCAGCCACATCCTGTATATCGGCATCCTGGTAATAATGCGCCAACAGTATTGCGTTCTTTTCCTTTTTCAGTTTTTCAATCGCGGAGAACAGATCCAATGCCGGGTCCACTTCAAAATCAAGAAAGCCTTTTCGGGCAACAACGGCATTTGCTTCTTCGATGTTAATAACTGACATAGTATTTAATAATATATTATTTATATAAATAGATCTATTATTATTATAAGGACTGTTATGTGGACAACCCTGCTATTTTAATATTGTTTTGCAAATATTTATTATTGTCCACCCGAATACACATCGTTTCCACAGACCTCCATTCAACCCCACATTGACTTATTACGAAGTACACATTTCATCCGGCCGGGATGAGTCTGGATAAATACTTAATAACAGATCTTATATTAAAAACCGAAGAAGTCGGCCTTTGTTCACCGAAGGACGCCTGCAAACAAATATTGTTTATTCTACCATCATTCCTTTCACATAAAACAGTAAAACAAAAGGGTGTTTTCCACCAAAAAAATGGCTTATACCCCTCTCTCTGTGTAGAAACGTTCCACTATGGCAGGGTTGTTTCACGGTCATTTAATGATCTTTATCACATTTAGTACCTCTCGTACAAAGAAATGCCATTTAGATGAGTGTAGGTGCGAGTTTGAGTGTTTTCCACAATTTGTTCATAACCATTTTTCATCTATTTTTGCCATCCTCGCAAAAAAACCGATCATATATATATGTCTATCATTCAGAAAATAAGAGACAGGGCAGCATGGCTTGTATTTGGACTTATCGCAGTGAGTTTGATTGGATTTCTGCTTATGGACGCCCGTTCTATTGGTAACCGGGCATCGACGTCTACTTCCGGAACAATTGGAACTGTAAACGGAGAAAAGTTGGATTTTGCCGATTTCCAAAAGCAGGTCGCCGAAAATGAAGACCGATATAAAGCACAGGGATATCCGGTGAATGATATGCTTACGCAAAATATTCGCGAGGAAGTTTGGAAGGAATTTGAAGACAACGCCCTTTTATCTGCAGAATATCAAAAGTTGGGGATTGACGTGAGCGACAAGGAATTGAATGATATGCTTGTTGGTCCGAATGCCGTTCAGGAAATAAAAAGGGCATTTACAGATCCGAATACGGGTGTTTTTGATTCCCAACAGGCCGCTGAAAGAATTAATCAGTTAAGAACGATTTACCGGTCGAATCGTAAAACAGATAAGAATTTTGAAATGGCTCAGAATTTCTTCGAACAGGCTCTGCCTCAGTTCGTCAAATTAAGAGAGAGAGAAAAATATCTTTCCCTGATCTCCCAGAGTAGTTACGTTCCGAAGTGGATGATAGAAAAATCCAATGCAGATAACAGCCAGATCGCTTCTGTCAGTTATGTAAAAATTCCATATCAGACCATTGCCGACAGCACCATAAAAATATCTGATGCTGAAATACAAACCTATCTGGATAATCATAAAGAACAATTTAAACAGGAAGAATCCAGGTCAATTAGTTATGTAAGTTTCAGTGCGGCTCCGACTTCTGGTGACAGCAATACAATTTTCCAGCAGGTTCAGACATTAAAACCTGAATTTACTTCAACCGCCGATGTCGAGTCTTTCATGGCAAGAAATGGGACAGAAACGAATTATGCCAACAGCTTCGTACCTAAATCTAAAATAACGGGAGCCAGAAAAGATTCCATTGTTTCTTCGTTGAAAGGAGCTGTGATAGGACCGTACCTTGACGGAACAAATTATGTTTTAGCAAAAGTCATGGATATTAAAACCCTTCCGGATTCTGTACATGCACGACATATTCTGGTAGGCATGGTCGATGCAAAAACAGGACAACCTAAAATGGAAGACAGCGTCGGAAAGAAAAAAATTGATAGTATTAAGGCGCTGATTGATGGCGGACAAAAGTTTGACAGTGTTGCTTTCCATTTGTCGGATGATGAAGGCAGTCGCATAAAAGGTGGCGACCTGGGTTATTTTGGACAGGGCCAGATGGTAAAGGAATTTGGAGATTATGCATTCAATGGTAAAAAGGGAGAGATGAAGATTGTAAAAACACAATTTGGATATCACCTTATAGAAATACTTGATCAAAAAGATTTTGAGCCTGCCTATAACGTCGCTTATTTTTCCCGCAGAATAGAACCAAGTCAGG
>DATHPV010000477.1:0-3434 GCA_035483495.1 Puia sp. | reverse complement strand
GGGAGGCTGGGCTAAACAAAGAATCTGATCGACCATAGAGTTTGGTATAATCAGGTTGCTGATCGTAAAAATATTGTCCCGATACAATCAGGTTTGCATTATTACTAAGCCTTTTTGCGACAAAAAGTGTGCTATTATTTTGTCCATATGTTCCAACCGCCGATGAGGCATCTACGATAATATTTTTTCGTGATGGATCCTTTTTCGTGATGATGTTAATTACGCCGGATACTGCATCAGCGCCATACAGCGCTGAGCCGGGGCCATAAACGACCTCAATCTGCTGGGCCATGTTTACCGGGTAATTTTCAAAAATTGGCATTGCCTCATTTGTTGGCGATGAAATGCGCACTCCATCCAGAAGCAAGATGAACTTGTCCTGCCCAGGAATACCCCTCATGGTAAAATTGTTTAAAGCGAGCGTGTACAATTTATCATCGACTTTCATATCAGGGAGATCTTGCAGCACATCGAGTAAAGACTGGTAGCCACGTATTTTGATTTGCTCTGCAGTGATCACGATCACGGTGGCTGCAGCCTTATCCGATTCCTGGCTGATCTTACTGGCGGTGGTTATTTTTAGATTCAGCAGATCCTTCAGACTAAGCTCGTCTAGCTTTGCGCTGTCGTGCTGGGCGTAAGCGGCGGTTAGAGCGGCCATTACAAGAAAAATGCTGGCGCATATTGAGGGAAATATTTTTTTCATATTGGGTCGGGTTATCATTTTAATTTTTGTTATTTGACAAGCTTTCCAAGTTGGAGCAGCTCTGAAGCAATGTTTAAATTCCTTTGCTCTATATTATTCTTATTAATTTCCAGTTTCAGGTGGTCAGATACGATAATAAAGTTGATGCACGCTCCCTTGAGCGCAAGACCATCCGATTCGGAAACCAGTAATATGGGACTGCCAGCCGTGCGGGCAGCAATCTTTTTTAGATTGTCGCTCTCATCTTCGCTGATAAAAAGAATTTGGCAATTAAAGATCTCTGCGGAGGAAGAGAATTTCCTGATCACAATTTTCCGGCTGCCGGCAGTCTTATTGGCAATAAAATTTTGTAGCTGATCGCTTAGGGGAGAATCCCCGACGACCCCGATAATAAAATCGCCAGTTCTTTTGCTTTCCGGCCACTCGATATATTTCGTAAAACGGTAAATGATATTTGCCTGTACGGCATAGTCCATTGGTTGTTGTGCCTGGCTTACGCACAGACCCGGTAGTAAAAAAAAAGCTGTCACCAGGATCAATTTATCTAACCAGGAACTTATGTGGTTTGATTTGAAACTGCGTAAATGCAGCATCACAATGCTTTCTGTTTTCAATGTCTGGCGAACAACTTCATGATCAGCGGCAATCATGAGGATAGTTTTTGCATGGTTAGATTTTTAGGATGCACAAAGAAAGATAAAAGGCAGGCTTCTGTAAATAGTTCGAACCATTGTTTTCATATAGCTAAGCAGTCAACTCTTTGTAGCAATAGAACTACAATTGCAAGCACTGTATTCAATCCCTATTTAATTAGTGTATTTTTATTGATGTAAATTTTGGCAAAGACAAGACAAAAAAATCCTTTCCTTTTTCGCGTGAAGATGACTCAATTTGATTTCCCAAGTTTTCTAATAAAGAAGTTTTCATTCTATGATGCGAATCACATACCATGAAATTAAACAGCAAATGCTTAACTGAATAGCAAAACATCTACCCGATTTGTTTTCTCAAAAATAGGTTTTCAATCTGCGTCTGAGAATGGATCATTCATTAGATATGCATCGCCGTTATAAAATATTTTTTATTCAGCATGGGGTCAATTTCCCTCTAGTTTAATCCACACAGCCGGCATTTTCCTATTAGTGGATTTTAGCAGTTTCATGTCTTTCCCTTCAAAGGCAGTTCTACATTCAATTTACATCCTTCTCCTGGTTTTGTTACGATCATGACATTTCCGTGATATAACTCAACCCTGCTTTTAATATTTAAAATGCCAACTCCGTTATATTGTTCTGAAATATTAAATCCTTTCCCATCATCTGAAATCATCAATATGATTTTCTTCGCTTGCTTAGTTAAACTAACAGTGACATGCGAAGCTTTTGAATGCTTTAAAATATTGTTCAATTGTTCCTGAGTAATTCTGAAAATAGTTAATTGTAGCTTTTTATCGAGTTTTTGTTCGTTAATGCCGTTCTCGCGAAATTCGATTTTTATTGGATGCACAATGATGAAATCATCTATTAAATTTTTTATGCTATCTATCAGCCCGATTGCCATCATAGGCGTTGCCAGAGTTTTCGAGATCGTCCGAATCTCCTCGATTACCTTTTTTATATAGCCTGAAGATTTTACAAGACACTTATCACGATCATGCTCACCTGTTTGTGCCATTTCTATATAAAGCTTGGCAGCACCAAGTATCTGGTTCAGGTTATCATGCAGTTCTTTTCCAATCTCCGAACGTTCATTCTCTTTAGCATCCAAGACCGCTTGTGTAATCTGCTTTTGTCTTAACAGTCGTTCGTGCGCTAATTTTCTTTCACTTTCCAATAATTTAATTTCTGCTGACTTCCTTCCTGTAATATCCTGGGTGGCACCGATCATCCTGGAAGCCATTTTATCGCTATCATAAATAATATGTCCCCGATCATGAACATAGGCATAATTTCCATCAGCCATTTGAAATCTGTATTCATCTTCCCATGCCCAATCCGTTCCCTTAATAAGAATTCCATGGAGTCTCCTCAGGATACGTGCTTTATCATCCGGATGCAGACGGCTTTCCCAAAAACTTTGCGGGACTATTGCGTTCATTATCTGGTAGCCAAAAACTCTTTTATGTCCTCCATCTATCCAGAATATCTCTTTCGCCTGCAGATCCCATTCCCAAAGACAATCATTCGTGACTTCAGTTACAAACTGGTAGAGTTCGTTCAATATCTTCAGTTGCTTTTGCGGTTGCACTGAGTGCGCAGGAAGCGCTGCATGCTCAGCGCATTTAAAAGAGACGGATAACGTATCGTTGCAATGATAAGTAATTACATCAGACCATGCTCCCATTTCTCCCCGGTATTCCTCAAAATGGTCAGGAATATTTTGCAGAAATTCCTTCCGGCAGACCGTGAAAAAACCTGATGGAATGATTGACGCGAGTTCTTCCAATATGTTTTTCCCGATTATATCTTTCGCCTGGACGCCTAATAATTTTTCTGCTGCTTTATTCCAGTATTTTACTCTCCATTCATTGTCTAATGTGAAAAATCCATTAGCAATGATTTCGGTAATCGGGTCTCCCGTATAGGCATTTTTACTTTCGGGTTTCTTAAACGCTTTCGCCTGTAGAATAAGTTTATCAGCCATATTTGCTTACGTTGTTTTTAAGAATTGATCAATCGTACTCAGGTATGTCTATAATATTTTTCTGTACAAGCAGAGTTTTACAATG
>DATHPV010000476.1:0-2771 GCA_035483495.1 Puia sp. | reverse complement strand
TGGTTATTGCCAACAGCGTTTTATTGTTTATTTGTTTCGATTGAAGGTATACACAGTATTTCAGCCCCTCTGCGGCCTGCTGAATATACCATTGTGCTTTACCTGACCTTCCCTTTTTAGCCTCCGGATACCCTAAATTATTTATTGATCCGCCGCTGCTTAGGCCTTTTTCACCCATATTCTTCCTGCGGTACACATCCATAGTACTTAAAAGATTAATGGAATCGGGGATAGTTCCCTTTATTGACAGTAAAATAACTGGCTGGGTGGCGCTATAAATAACTTTGACAACAGCGTCTGAATTGAAACGGGCAATACCTTCGGCGGTAGATGGATTTAACTCAAAATTTTTAACAATTTCAGAAGCAGGTAGTTTAATTTCTATCCGGCCTGCAGGTAACTTAGTTGGGGTAACTCCATTATAAGGGGTATCCCACCAATTATTCACCATATCATATTTCTTTTGTTCGATTAAATCCGCAGCTTTCTGATAGGTGTGCACTTTCCACCATTCTTCTCCTCCGGAGGTTCGGTCATCCCATAAATCACCCCTGTCCAACGACAAACGAATAGTATTTTTTTCGCCCCACAAAAGCCCTCCCATTAAGCCATTGCCTAACGGAATTGCTTCGTCCCATGTATTTATTGGCGCCTGTAAAACGAGGTTATAACAAGGTTTCGGCAATTCGGGCTTTTTGCCTTTTTGGGCAAACCCCGAAAAAGTATTAGTCAAGAAAAGAAAAAGGAGTACATATTTTGTTTTAGACATGACTGAGATTTTTTTTTGAATATCAAAAATCCGGCACAGCTGATAAATCCCTTTCCGCTTCGATCATCAGTTGTCTGAATTTTCCCTCTGCCTCCACGTATTTGTTTAGCAATGTAAATTGATTTCTGGCTCTGTTTAAATTATGTCCGGGGTATTTAGTTCCGTAGTAAATGTCGTTATTGAGAAAATCTGTAAGAAAGCGGATGGCCTGCATATAAATCATCAATTCTCCCGAAAATATGAAATATTTTTTTTCTGTTTCACTTAACACACTCCCCATTTCTGACAGATAACCTTTACATACGGCACTAAAAAAGTTTTCGCGGATATGAATTTTAGAAAAATCCGCTTCTTCTTCATTTGCCGGCGAGAGATATGTCCTCATCATATCTCCGACATCACTCAAATAATATCCCGGCATTACAGTATCCAGGTCAATTACACATAATCCATTTTGCTGATCGTCGAATAGGATATTGCTGATTTTGGTATCATGATGGATAACCCGCAGGGGCATCTCACTATTCGCGATCAGCTGTGTATAGGTTTGCAAAATATGCCTATGTTTATAAACTTCCTTAATCTCATTTGCGGCCTGGTCTAACCGCTCCCCCAGCGCATTTTGAGACGCCGCCTTAAATTGTTCGTATCTTAACGCAAGGTTATGAAAATCTGGCAAAGTATATTTCAATTGACCCGTCTCAAAGTCTTTTAGTAAGCGGGTAAACTTGCCAAATTGCTTTGCCGCTTCAAATGCCTGTTTTTTAGAACTTATAAAATTGACGGTTTGTGATCCCTTTACAAATGGAAACAACCTGAAGACATCGCCGGATGCTGATTTAACTAAAAAATCGCCCGAAATCGTCGGTAAGGGAGCTACAAAGAGATAATCAGGTTTGGTTTTTCTGAAATGGCTGTTTAACAAAGATAAATTTTCGGCGATATCGTCCGGAGATTTAAAAACATTAACATTGATTTGTTGAAGAATATAATCCCTTGCTTTGCCGGATACTTTTAAGGTATGGTTAATTAAACCAGAGCCAAAAGGTTGAATAGTATAATCAGAAGGATTTAAGCCGAAGCTAAGAAGAATGTTGTCAAACATAAATTGGTTGTTGATCAACCAAACATACATAATGGATGTGTTAAATATATGCGCAAACGTTTGAGCGTCTTTTTAAAGGAGCGTTTTTTTATTTTCTATCAATTGCGATTCGATAATAATTCTGTAATAGGCGGCATTTTCCAGGTTCTTTATGTTTTTTTGATTAAGCAGATCCATTAATATATCGGTCGCTTTTTGCCCCTGGAGGTACGGGAACTGCTCAACCGATGCAACGGGAGTATGATCCATATAGTTTATAAGCGGCAGGTTAGCATAACTTACAAACGCCAGGTCAGTATTTATTTTGATATTAAGGCTTCGTGCATGTTTTATAGCAAACAATGAAACATAATCATTAAAAGTTACAATTGCCGTAGGCTTTCTTTTATTGGCTAATAATTCATCTAATGCCTCTTTTGTTCCTTCTTCCGTCAGGTCGCAACTTACCACTAACGATGGGTCAAATTTAAGCCTGTTCCCGATCATTGCCTTAATATAACCTTCACGACGTACACCACTGGCCAGTAATGTTTTGGGGCCATTGATCATTCCAATTGCACGATGTCCCTTTTTTAACAAATAGTTTACAGCCTCAATTGTACCGGTTTCCATATTGCACCCTACATAGTGGATATTGGGTATTTCGGGTACACGATCAAAAAAAACTATTGGTATGTTGTATTTCTCCAATGACTGGAAGTGTTCAAAGGTGGAGGTGTTTTTAGCTACCGAAACCAACAATCCGTCTACCCGGTGATCCTTCATTTTTTCAACGAGCTGCTTTTCAGTCTGTTCACTATCATGTGATTGGGCCAGTAGCACGGTGTAGTTTTTTTTGTAGGCTGTATCTTCAATAGCGCTGACGGCTGTGGAAAAAAATGATTCAGAAAGCTCAGG
>DATHPV010000475.1:0-6663 GCA_035483495.1 Puia sp. | reverse complement strand
GAAGTCATCGAAAGTACATTGGGTAAAATGGTTTCTGCATATCCCTGGATGTTTGCAGTTGCACTTTTTGCTTTAAGCATATTGCTTTTCAGTCAGGCTGCTACAACCAAAGCGCTGATGCCACTGGGATTAACGCTCGGCCTTTCACCGGCTTATCTCGTGGGAATATTTCCTGCAACGAACGGCCACTTTTTTATTCCTGGTTATCCCACATTGCTTACGGCTATTCAGTTTGACCGCACTGGTACGACGCGAATTGGCAAATATGTTTTGAACCATAGTTTTATGTTGCCCGGCCTCGTAACCACCGCAGCTTCTGTTATTGCCGGATTGATTTTAAAATCCATTTTGCTCTAAAGTCAGAATTTGTAGTTGATCCCGAACACTATTCCAAAATCAAATGTACTGGCTGCTGTCGCCGGTGGCTTGCTGTCATAGTTGTTGTAGAAGCCAAGACTCAGGTCAAAATCATTGATGATTTCCCAGTTGAGATTGGTTTGACCACTGTTACGGATGCGATCTTTCTGGGAAAGACTATAATAAAACGTTTGTGAAAAATCGAAACTTATTTTTGGGATCGTAAATCGGAAAAAATTGAATTGTAACTGTCCGAATATTTCTGTAAGTGTACCCGATTTCTCGCCGTCTGTACTTTGCTGCTGATTAATAGCAACGCCCGATCTCAGCCAGCCAAAAATATGCCGCGTAGTGATGAATTTGTTTCCTGCACCTATCCCCTGCTGGTACCTTCGGCTAATTCCCAGTTCAAGATTTCGCTGGTAGGATACGAAAGCTGTCATAAACCACGTGGGACCAAAATAATAATTGTATTTGAAATTGACGTCTTCCTGATCACGAGTGAAAGTGGTGTCAGACATTGAATAAATACCGTGACCGTCAAAAGTAATTTCATCCTTGCGGGTTACGTAGTTGGCGTTGAGATCGAAATTGATCCTTCCGAAATTACTGGACCTCGTATAGGAATACCCCAGACCCGCATTGCCTGAAAACCGTTCCAGAAAAGCATCTTTAAAAGGATATAGTACGGAAATTCTCTCCAGTTCCTCCTGAACAGTATCTGTTTCAGAGACGATGTTGACAAATCCAGGTTTTGCGCTGGGAAACAATCTGCCATAAAATACATGTTCAAGAGTATTTTCCACTCTGAAAATCACACCTGTTGCCGAAATGGTTTTCAATTTGATCAATTGAACGGTGATATCATTCGCTTCATCCGGATCGAATGTGACCACACCGAGCTTTATCATTTTAATCTCACCGATAATAACACTTCCATTCCTGAAAAAAATAGTATCCTTAGGCGTCTGCGACAACAGCTTTCCTGAAATGACCAGAAAAAATAAAATACAAATTGTTCTTTTCAATACTTCTGCTTTTTACGAAGTCTAAGTATTCAAATCGCTTACCCACCTTAAGTATATCGATGAGGCAGTATCGAATTTAAAAATTATTATGATCAACATGCTGTTTGATCCGGTCCAATATGGAGATCGAATTTATTATAATAATAGATTTTTTAGCAAAAATAATAGACATAAATTTCTAAGGTGTCGTTCACCATTTAAAAACTTTATCGCAGGTGCAGAACTGGAATACGGCAACCGCACAAATTTTGACAGGAGCTATAAGGCCAATGATGTGAAACTTCAATTCTCGTTTAAATACAATTTCTCCCAGATTTTTTACAGGGATAAAAAAATAGATAATGGTTTTTAATCATTGATTACTCTTCGGCGCAAGATCACCATACCAATATGCAGCTGTTACTCCACCATCCATCAATATATCACTTCCGGTAATAAATGCGCCGTCGGCTCCCATCAACAGAGCCCCGACAACTCCAACTTCGTCGGGTGTGCCAGCTCTTCCTGCAGCAGATATTTCAATCATTCTGCGATATCCGTCGCCCCGTGGGCCGGCCAGTTCATCTTTTGCAAGTGGAGTAATAATGATCCCCGGACTGATAGTATTGATGCGGGCACCCCTTTTTCCCCATCGGACAGCCTCTGCCATTACCCGCAAGGAGTTTCCTCTTTTGGATAATTGATAAGCGTGTAATGAATCTTTAACCTGGCCGGGTTGAAGGAAGGAAAGCGACAATAATTTTTCTGTTGTAGTAGTGGCCAGTGCTTTGTCCTGTTCCGGTGTTAACGCCGGTAAGCGATGACCTGATTGAGAAGCAATAACGACACCCGAGCCGCCACCGCTGATCACGTTACCAAATTCTTCCAAAACGAGTGCAGTACCGTATAAGTCTACTTTAAGAATTGTTGACGGTGAAGCCTGCGATGGAGAAACACCTGCGGCATGAATAAGTCCGCTGATTTCGCCAATGGCCGTTGCCGTTTCAACAAGAGCATACACCGATTCTCTGGAGGTAACATCCACAATAGCGGTATTTACCTCAAAACCTGCTTCACTGAGCACTTTTGCAGCCGCATTGTTGTTCTCGGCACGAAGATCAGCTAGAAGGATATGTTTACCAGCACCTACCCGTCTGGCAATTGCCTGGCCAATGGAACCTGCACCAATAACTACAATTACAGAATTTTTTTTCATTTTACATGATGTTGAAGGTATGCAAAAATCAATGTTGATTTAACAGGTATCGCATTGGTATAAATAGGAATTGCAACTGAACAATTATTTTAAAAATGCAACTGGACAATCGGGAAAGATTGCGTCATAAACCGCTACATTTATCCCTCAATTTATATAGTAAAGCCATATTGAAATGAAAGTTTTTTCAGCCAGTCTGATACTCGCGGCCATAATGGTGTCAGGATATTTAATCGTCGCCGATGGATCGCTCAAAGACGCATTTAAAAATGATTTTCTGATCGGGGCAGCTTTAAATGCAACCGAGATTGAAGAAAAGGATCCCCAGGCCAAAAACTTTATACCTGCGCAGTTCGATGCTATCACTCCGGAGAATATTATGAAATGCGAAGTGATTCATCCGGGATGGAATGAATACAATTTTACGTTAGCTGATAAATATGTTGCTTATGGACAAAGCCATAAAATGTTTATTGTAGGACATACTTTGATTTGGCATAGTCAGCTTTCCCCATTTGTAAAAAACATCAAAAGCGCCGACTCACTCCTGTTGTTCATGACGAATCATATTAATACCGTGGCTGGCCGGTACGCAGGAAAAGTGAATTCATGGGACGTAGTGAATGAAGCACTCAATGAAGACGGTACATTGAGGAATTCTGTTTTTATGGATAAGTTGGGAGAAGATTATATACGCAGAGCATTCGAGCTCGCCGCAAAAGCTGCACCCAATACAGAACTTTATTACAATGATTACAATATTGAACAACCGAAAAAAAGAGCAGGCGTAATTGCTTTGGTTAAAAAGCTGAAAGCTAGCGGAACCCGGATAGATGGCGTTGGTATACAAGCTCATTGGAGCATCAAAGGAATTCCTCTACAGGATATTGAAAACAGTATTTTGGAATATTCTGCGCTCGGATTAAAAGTGAGTTTCACCGAACTGGACCTGACATGTTTACCCAACCCCTGGGATTTAAAAGGTGCGGAAGTAAATCAAAATTTTGAAGGCAGTCCAACCATGAATCCATATCCAAATGGTTTGCCGGATTCTCTTCAGGTAAAACTTGCAAAATGTTATGAGGATTTATTTAAACTGTTTATTAAATACAAAGACAAAATTGAACGGGTAACATTCTGGGGTGTTAACGACGGCCAGTCCTGGCTGAATAACTGGCCTATCAAAGGCAGAACCAATTACCCTTTGTTATTCGACCGAAACTTTAAAGGCAAACCAGCTTTTGAAAAAGTAATCGCATTGGGAAATAATCAATAATCTTCTCCATAAAGTTTTTAAATAAAAAAATGAAAGACACACCCCAAAAGTTATCAGTAGTTGAGAAAGTCGGATATAGTCTCGGCGACCTCGCCGCCAATCTTATTTTTCAGACTCTTATGACCTTTCTTGCTTTTTTTTATACAGATGTATATAAAATACCTGCAGGAACAGCCAGTGTTATCATTTTTGTAGGAGGTTTTTTTGGCGCATTTTTTAATATAATTATGGGAGCTATTGCCGACCGTACCAATACCCGCTGGGGGAAATTCAGGCCCTGGATATTATGGACATCTCTCCCCTTTGGTGTGATAGCTATGCTCGCTTTCTCGACGCCCGATTTTGGCGAAACGGGTAAATTGATTTACGCCCTGATAACATATTTTCTCCTGGTAATTATTTATTCAGCAAATAACCTGCCTTATTCTGCCCTCAGCGGTGTGATTACGGGCAATATGAAAGAGCGAAACAGTCTTTCGTCTTATCGGTTTGTCGCTGTCATGATAGCACAATTTGTTATACAGGTATTACTGCTGCCACTCGTTTTAATATCAGGACATGGAGATAAAGCAGCGGGATTCAAAACGGTGATGACCTTTTTTGCCATTACCGGCGTCATCTTTTTCTTTATAACCTTTTTGACAACACGTGAAAGGATTGTTCCGGCTCAAAATAAAAAAAGTTCGGTATCTGTGGATCTGAAAGATCTTTTTAAAAACAAACCATGGCTGATTATGCTTTTTCTTACCATCCTGGTTTTTATCACACTGGCCCTGAAAGGGGGCATGTACATTTATTATTTCAAATATTATCTGAACGAACCGGCAATAGCTTCCTTCCTCGATAATATTGGTTTTAATAAATTTACTAATTGGCTCAATCAAACAACCGGGTTTCAATGGCCTGACGATCCTGCCACATCGGGAAATAGTTTGTTCAATGCAAGCGGCATCATTTTTATGATCGCCGGTATAATGCTGTCAAAACCACTGGCGGACAGGTTTGGTAAAAGGGATGTGTTTGGAACTTTTCTTTTTTTATCGGCCATATTTTTATTGTTATTCGTTTTTTATTCACCGGATTCTATAGGTATCGTATTCATCACCCAAATATTACACGGATTCTTTTACGGAGTGACCATTCCGCTGTTGTGGGCAATGATTGCCGATGTGGCGGATTATAGCGAATGGAAAAATAACAGGAGAGCAACGGCCATTATTTTTTCAGCAATGATATTTGGATTAAAAATAGGGTTGAGTGTTGGTGGCGCGCTCGGAGCTGCCTTACTCGCAAAATACGGTTATATAGCAGAGGCTTCCCATCAGACTGCAAGTACTGTATCAGGAATTCGAATGTCGGTGAGCATTTATCCCTGCATATTTTTTGTTTTGGGTGTTGTTTTGCTGATGGGATATAAAATAAATAAAAAAATGGAACTGACTATCGAAAAGGACCTGAAAGAAAGAAGAGCCTTACCCGATAAAAAAATTGAAAATGCCTGAAGACAGTATAAGCCATATTGATTTTAATGATTTAAATCGCAGAGCGATATCGGAGCCGCTCGTGAAACACATTTATACCGCAGATCCGTCTGCGCATGTATTTGAAGGGAAAATATATATTTATCCCTCCCACGATATTGATACCAATATTCCATTTGATGACCTCGGGAGCCATTTTGCAATGGAGGACTATCATGTTTTCTCTATGGAGAGCGTGGACGCGGTTGCAGAAGATCTCGGCGTTGCGTTGCACGTAAAAGACGTACCCTGGGCGGAAAAGCAAATGTGGGCACCCGATGCCGCCGTTAAGAATGATAAGTATTTTTTATACTTCCCCGCTAAAAGACCAGACGGGATTTTTCAGATTGGTGTAGCAATCAGCGATTCCCCCGGCGGGCCATTCTTACCTGAGAAAGAAGCGATAAAAAACAGTTACTCAATCGACCCCGCCGTTTTTCAGGATGACAATGGAAAATATTATATGTACTTCGGAGGCATCTGGGGTGGTCAGTTACAATCGTATAGAGATAATACATATAGTCCTGATTTTAAAGAACCATTACCTGGTGAAAAATCACTGGGACCAAGGATTGCCTTACTGAGAGATGATATGAAAGCTTTTGAAGAACCTGTTAGAGAAATCGAAATTCTCGATCCGGATGGTCATTCACTTTTAGCGGGCGATAATGACAGACGTTTCTTTGAAGCTTCCTGGATGCACAAATACAAGGGCAAATATTATTTTTCTTATTCAACAGGAGATACTCATTTTATATGTTATGCTATTGGAGATAATCCCTATGGACCTTTTATTTATCAGGGAAGAATCCTTAACCCGGTAGTTGGCTGGACTACCCACCATTCCATTTGTAGTTTTAAAGGGAAATGGTATTTATTTTATCACGATTCCAGTCTGAGCAAGGGCGTTACTCATTTAAGGTCGGTGAAAGTGACAGAGCTTACTTATGATGAAAACGGCAAAATACATTTGATTGAACCTTACAACGAAAATATCAGGTGAAGATGAAAATAAATCTGCCAATAGCAACTCTGATTTTGTTTCTATCACTGGATATACAGGCACAATCAAATTCACCATGGCAGGGTAAAAAATGTGCAGTGGTGTTGACGTATGACGATGCCATCGATCAGCAATTGGACAATGCCGTTCCTGTTCTTGACTCGCTGAATTTAAAAGCCACGTTTTATATTACTGCCTTTTCGAGCTCCATGCAATCCAGGATGAATGAATGGAAACAACTTTCTGTAAGGGGTCATGAATTGGGTAATCATACATTATTTCAT
>DATHPV010000474.1:0-7240 GCA_035483495.1 Puia sp. | reverse complement strand
GTGAACGTTTCTGAATTCTTTTTTATTTTTTCGGGAGAAAAAGAAACCGGTGTATAATCTGCCACGGCAGCAGACATCACCGCAATTTGTGTGGCAGGAAAAATTGCCATACAGGTGTTGTACATTTCTTCAGCGCTCTGTACTCTGGTTACGTGCACACCCGGAAAATCAATTTCAATTGAAGCAGGGCCCAGCACCAGTTCTACTTCTGCACCTCTCTGTGCCAGTTCGCGGGCGATGGCGACTCCCATTTTTCCGGTCGACTGATTACCAATGTAACGCACAGGATCAAAAGCCTCGTGAGTAGGGCCGGCGGTTACCAAGGCTTTCTTACCTTTTAGTTCTTTGCTAAAAAAAAAATTCATCTCCAGGAAAGAAATGATGTGTTCTGGTTCAGCCATACGTCCATCGCCATACAGTCCGCTGGCGAGTTCTCCTTTTTCTACAGGAATCACCCGGTTACCAAAGGATGTCAGTTTTTCGATATTCGCCTTCGTAGCCGGATGAAGCCACATGTCTTCATCCATTGCAGGTGCCACAACAACAGGGCAGGTAGCTGAAAGATAAGTTGCAAGTAAAAGATTATCGCAGATTCCGCCAGCCATTTTTGCAAGTGTATTGCAGCTCAGTGGAGCGATCACCATCACATCGGCCCAGCGGCCAAGCTGAACATGATTATTCCAGGTTTCATTCAGAATTAAATCGCTGAGTACTTCATTTTTTGAAATCGTGGAAACTGACAGTGGGGTAACGAAATCTTTAGCCGACGGAGTCATAACAGCTTTTACTTCGGCGCCGGCTTTGACAAGAAGTCTTGTAAGAAGGATGGACTTATAAGCAGCAATGCTGCCGCAGATACCCAGTAGTATTTTCTTTCCTTCTACCATAAGATAAATTAAGACCTAGCTGAAGAGATCGTCTTCGTTCTTGCGGTAGTAGATCTTATCCTCCATGAATTCCTGTGTAGCTAATAAAGCCGCATTAGGCATTCTTTCATAAGCTTTGGAGATTTCGATCTGTTCCTTGTTCTCATGAATTTCTTCAAGGCTGTCAGTATGGGTAGCGAACTCTTCCAGTTTACTGTGGAGTTCTTCTTTCATTGTAATATTAATCTGGTTTGCTCTTTTTGCTATGATAGCAATAGATTCATACAGATTGCCGGTCTTATCTTTAAGATCAGTCAGATTCTTTGTTTCAGCCACATTTGCAATATGGGTGTTCACCTGTCTTCTTAGTTTGCTCATTTATTAATTGTTTGTGTGAATTTCTTTGAGTGAATTCGCTGCAAGATCGCCATATTCAAGGGCTTCTTTTTTCATTTTACTTTCCGGGAAGCGGTCCTTGAAATCATTTACGTCAGCTACTACCTGTTCCAGTCTTGCCTTTTTCCTTTCTTCCAGACTTTGTATCGCGTAGAGGTAATCCGATTTGATGATATACAGTTTATATTCATCACTGAACTGAGAATCCGGATAAGTGTTCATCAATGTATTGAAAGTGAGTGAAGCGGCTTTCAGATAGGCGGGATTGGTAGCCCTCAGATTAAAATAGAGCTTAGCGGCTTCGAAATCCTTTTCCTCCAGTTTATCCTTGCATTTATCAATGATGTCGTTGGCTTCTTTTATTTTATCTGAAGTTGGATGTTGTGCTATAAAAGCCTGCATAAACCCGATGGTCTTGGTAGTGTTGGTCTGATCCAGTTGATATTTGGGCGACTGCATATAAAAACAATAGGCGCGCATGTAATCCATTTCGTCGGATTTCTGGCTGTTTGGGAACGCTTCCACAAAACCTTTGAAGAGATTCTCGGCGTTGATGTAATCCTTCAGATAATAAGCGCAATAAGCATATTTATACCAGATATCTTCAAAATGTTCAGAGCCCTTCATAACGCGGTACAGATCATCATAGAGGATCTGGGCATGGTTGTAATCTTTTCCCAGATAGTATTTTTCTGCCATCTGCAGTTTAAAAGTGTAGTCGGTGCTTTTCTGGATCTTGTTGAAATTATTTGGCATTCCGTTGCTCGAAGCCTTGAAATAGGAGCAGGAACTAAAAGCCGAAATGATGACTATGAGGAAGAAAAGTTGTTTCATGAAGCCTGCGAAATTACAGTTTTTACCTAAGAAACGAAAATAGGGCGTTTTAATGCCGTAAATGCACTGTTTATTGTTAAATAATGCATTAAATAAGAGACCCCTTCCTGTAAGTCTTGCATTACAGGAGGGGGTCAGCTTTAGCCCTGGGGCTTATCTCTTACGAAGGTTCGGATGAGGAGCAGGAACCGTATTTGGTCCTTCTTCGCCCGTTCCGTCTTTAATATCTATGGTGTTCTCGGCGCCGCCGGCCTGGCCGTAACGGAATATAAACCTGTCTGAGTTTACGCCTTCTTTTTCAACCAGGTATTTGATTACTGCGTTCACACGATCCCAGCTAAGCTGCTGTGCTGATTTGCTTGATTCGCCGTAACCAATAACTGCTACTTTACAACCGGGGTTATTTCTCATTTTTTCAGCAATGGTAGAAGCCAATGCCTGTCCGTCTTTGCTCAGCGTTACTGATCTGCCTTTGAATACGATGCTTGGCAAATCTCCGATTGAGCAACGTCCCTTACCAACTCCTCCCAGGCCGCCTGAATCCAGTCTTGCGTTGATTTCCTTGCAACATGCAGGATCCGGACATTTACCCACACCGTCGGCGTCTACAGGCTGACATTGTGTTGGAGTGATAAGTTCCTTATCCTTACAATCAGGTACACCGTCACCGTCTGTATCGCGGCTAACACCATGTGTATCCACCGGACAACCTGCCGGTGTGTTTGGCTCATGATCGAACTGATCAGTAACACCATCTCCATCGGCATCATCCAACACGGGTTTTGGAAGTTTCATATGCTTTGGCGCATTGATTTCGCCATAGGCATAATCCAGAGGGTTAATCCACCATAGTGGTTCAACAGCTCTTCTTCCAATATTAAAGTTCAGGCCTACAGAAAGGTAATTATAAAGATCATCGTCGCGGGTCATGGCATTAACAGTAGTAGAACCGGTTTCCTGCCATTCCTGGCCGTCGAGTAAATCTGTTTTTACGATTGAAACTTTGTCTTCAATGGCTATATTAAATTTCTCATTCAGTTTGATTTCAATTCCTCCACCCAGTTCTGCAACAGGACGAAGAGATGTTCCACCAAAAATACTTGACTGTGACGGATCATGCTGGGCAGCGGTTTCATAAGTATTATCCATCATATTTTTTAATGCAGACCTGATGGCTTTACGATTTGAGTAAGTGAATCCGCTTGACCCAAACTGAGAAACTATAGTATTGTAATTGTAGGGATTGCCGTTTGCATCGAGCAGATTATAACCGGTACTGTAAGTCATGACCCCAAATCCTGCCAATAAATAAATGGCGATATTGGATTTTGCCCTGTGGAACCGGATATTATTTAAGTTAGCTATTCCCTGTAATGAAAGTGACTGGATCTTTGATTTGTAATTATAAAAAACCGGAGTATGCGCAGCCGCATCATAATATTTACTTATTACCGGATTGGCTGCATAACCGTAATACGATGGCTGCCAGTTCAAACCTTTGGCTTCCAAATTATTATATTCAAGACGAGCGGAAAAGGTATATCCCAGCGCTTTTCTCACGTGTATGCCCCATCCCCATGTTGGCAAAACGGCACGCACATCACCTGAAATTGTAGAAAGACCACCATTTACACCAATTTCCCATTGATTGCGCGGTAAGGCGGGGAAAGGATATGCGTTATTTAAAAATTCATTGTGTTGTGGAATTCTCTTAGAAGGTATCAGAGATGAATCACGAATGTCGTAACTGCTGCTGCTTTCCGGAGTATTGTCCTGTGCGAAACTTTGTGAAAGAAAAGCCAATAAAAAACCGGCTAGTACTGCGTACTTTTTCCCTATCATAAACTGAAGTTTTTTATGAATGTCGTATTAAAACAATACTACAACTTTAGCAAAAATATAAGTTAACGTTTAAATTGCAAACTTTTTGTAACAAAAGAAACTGGAAACCACAGATTTGTGGAGAATATTGCCAATTCATCCACAAGTGTGTCGGTATTTATTACAGCCGTTTGAGAAAGTAGTAATTTGGCGGACATTTTATGCAGTTAGCCCAATCACTACTTAAGGAAGAATTGATTGTTTTTGAAAAAAAATTCCGGGAAGCGGTCAAATCCCAGGCTCCTCTTCTCGACCGCATCATGCGATTCATCGTAAATCGCAAGGGCAAACAACTCCGTCCCATGTTTGTGTTTCTTTCCGCCAGGTTATGCGGAACAATCAACGAGTCGACATACAGAGCAGCCTCGCTGGTGGAGCTCCTGCATACTGCAACACTTGTTCACGATGATGTGGTGGATGAATCACTGGAAAGAAGAGGGTTTTTTTCTACCTACGCGTTATGGAAGAATAAGATATCCGTACTGGTTGGTGACTACCTGCTGGCCAAGGGTTTACTACTATCACTTGATCATAATGATTTCAGAATTTTGCAACTCCTATCGGGTGCGGTTCGAAAAATGAGTGAGGGGGAGTTATTACAGATTGAAAAAGCAAGAACATTGAATTTGGAGGAATCGGTTTATTTTGAGATCATCCGAAATAAAACGGCGTCGTTGCTCGCGTCTTCCTGTGCGGCGGGCGCATTCTCTACAAGCAGTGACGAAGCAGTAACTGAAAAGTTAAGAGAGTTTGGGGAAGCTGTCGGAATCGCTTTTCAGATTAAGGATGATCTGTTTGACTATGGGGATGAAAAAACAGGTAAACCTTCGGGAAACGATCTGAAAGAGAAAAAACTGACGCTCCCTTTAATATATACATTAAACACGGTAAACAAATCGCTTCGCCGTGAACTGATATACATCATAAAAAATCAGAACAGGGAACCAGAAAAAATCCGATACGTTATTTCGCAGGTAGTGTCGGCAGGTGGTATCAGATACGCCAATGAAAAGATGAATCAATACCGCGATGAGGCACTTCGGATACTGTATGAATTTGAAAAAAATGAAGTGCGGGATGCTTTGGAGGAACTGGTTCGGTTTACGACTGATAGAAAATACTAGAACAGGCCTAAAGCCGAAAGCTTAAAGCCTAAAACCAATGTAATAATTATCATTAATAAAATTTGGAGATCCAAAAAGAAGTTTTAGGCTTTAGGCTTTAAGCTTTCGGCTTTATTAATATGGAGAAGAGATGGAAAATAAAAAATGTTGATGAGGACAGAGTTAACGAACTCGCGGAAGTGTTAAAAATTCATCCCTTGATCAGCCGCGTCCTGGTAGGTCGCGGAATAGAAAGTTTTAAAGAGGCCAAAGATTATTTTCGTCCGGACATTTCGCAACTCCATGATCCATGGCTCATGAAGGATATGGAACTGGCGGTGAAACGCATTCTCCTCGCGTTTGATAGAAAAGAAAAAATATTAATATTTGGTGATTATGATGTGGATGGAACAAGTTCTGTTGCGTTGATGTATCAGTTTCTTTGCCGGACCCACGAACCTTCATCCATAGATTTTTACATTCCACACCGGCAGCGTGAAGGTTACGGCGTATCGAAAGCCGGCATCGATTTCGCTGACAGAAATACGTTCTCGTTAATTATTTCAGTAGACTGTGGTGTAAAATCTGTCGACCTCGTCGGATATGCAAAATCAAAAGGAATTGATTTCATCATTTGTGATCATCATCTGCCTGACATCATTTTACCCCCGGCTGTTGCTATTCTAAATCCCAAGCAATCCGGATGTGATTATCCCTATAAGGAACTTTGCGGATGCGGTGTTGCATTCAAACTGATTACTGCACTCAGTCATTCACTTTCCCTTACCGCAGAAAACTACTTAATTTATCTGGATCTCGTTGCGATAGCCATTGCGGCAGATATAGTTCCTATGACCGGTGAAAACAGAACACTTTGTTTTCTCGGCCTGAAAAAAATAAACGAACATCCTAATCATGGAATACGCGCGTTGATGACATTGAGCGGATTATCAATTCCCGCTTCCATCACTTCTCTCGTATTCACAATCGCTCCGCGTGTAAATGCAGCCGGCAGAATGGACGATGCAAGAAAAGCAGTTTTAATGTTCATTGCAGCGGAATACGGGGAAGCATTGCTATATGCGAATTTGTTGCATGCCGACAATTCAGACAGGAGGGAAACGGATTCCAGTATCACTGAAGAAGCACTTGCTTTAATAGATGGGGATGAACTGATGCGTAACAGGAGGTCGACTGTATTATACCAGGCCCACTGGCATAAGGGTGTTGTAGGTATAGTTGCCTCGAGACTGATTGAAAAATATTATCGACCGACTATTGTGCTTACGCAGAGTGGAGAATTTGCTTCCGGCAGTGCTCGTAGTGTGCCCGGATTTAATTTATATGAAGCGTTGCACGCCTGCAGAGAATGGCTGCTCGGTTATGGTGGACATTTTGCTGCCGCCGGCATGACGCTCGCTCCGGAGAATGTTGCGCAATTCAGTAAGAAATTTGAAGAAGTAGTTTCAGAAACCATTGAGCCAAGATTCCTGATACCGGAATTAGTAGCGGATGCCGTGGCAGATTTTCGCGATCTTGATATGCAGAATTACAGAATTATCGGACAAATGGAACCATTTGGACCTGAGAACAATAAACCTGTGTTTATATCTAGGCAGGTTTACGAAACAGGATATGCAAAACTGCTAAAGGAAAAACACCTGCGTGTATTCTTAAGACAGGGAGATCAGATTTTTTCCGGAATTGCATTTAATATGGGAGACAAATGGGATCTGGTAAACTCAGGCCAGCCACTAGACATCGCATACACGCTTGATATCAATGAATGGAATGGAGAGAAGAAACTGCAGTTGAAGATTCTGGATATTAAGCGTAACGCTTAAAGCGGAAGGCCTAAAGCGAAAGGCTTAAAGCGGAAGGCTTAAAGCGGAAGGCTCAAAGCGGAAGGCTTAAAGTATTTAGCAGATTAATCTAGACTTAGCTGTTCCACGCGTTAAGCCTTCCGCCTTTAGCTTTTAGCCTTCAGCCTATCACGCTTCCAAAATAATCGAACTCTTTTTATTTCCGATCAGTTCAATACTACGGTTGATAAAATTCGTCAGTTCAGCTCCTTTCAGCAAACCCTGGCTTAAAAGGGCGAGATCGGCCAGATTGTTGACGAGTTTCTGCTGTTTATCAGAATCAGATTCGTTTAAAATA
>DATHPV010000473.1:0-7834 GCA_035483495.1 Puia sp. | reverse complement strand
TCTTACCCAGGCTGCCAGTTGATTGTTGGAATTGATGGTTATGATTTTTTCCATCTCCTCGTCTTTCAATATTCCGTTGCCCAACAGATAGACTTTCATAGCACTTTTAACACCGGCCACATTACAGTTCACGGAATCGGTTGAATATCCGTGTTGCAGCGAGTATTTTATCCAGCCTCCCATAAAAATATAAAGCAGCTCGTGATTTTTCTTTGAGAAGGATGTAATTTTCGCATTCAATTTTATCCTGACTGTTGGAGAGTTTGCTAACCATAGCTGTAATTTATTACTAAGCTGATTTCTCCTGGCGACCTGCTGATTGATCGGGCTATTCTCAAGCCAGTCAATCGTATTAATAACTGCCGGTTCACTTCTTATATAGTCTGCTTTTGTTTTCGGCAGAGAGTCGAGCATCTGCTTATTCTGCGAAAAACCGGAGGAGAATAAAATTAACAGAGCAAAAAACGAAAAGCAAAGTTTTTTTAAGTTCATGTCTGAAATTGATCGGGGGGTTCTGGTTTTTTTGGTAATGTATAACGAAAATTAATAATTGAAAATTAATTAACAAGTTTCAATATTCTGATACATTTGTATTGCCTGGTTCTTCATTAAAACTTTTATTTTATGGCAATCGATTCTATACAAGGTAATCGCTGGATGCGGACCGTGATCATTGTATCCGTTCTTATGACTATACTTTTTTATCTGGTGAAAGGTTGTAATGGCGCGGACAGCGTTACTTCCGATGAAGACATGATTACAAAGAAAGCAGATACCACGCCGGCAGTTGTTATACCACCGGCACGTGAGTCAATGAAGGTAAAACTACCGGATGGCAAAGAACTGGAGGCTTACAGAGGCGGTATCGAGGAACGACTGGTAACTTTTCTGGATGATCCTGCCGGTAAACCGGGTAAGGATGTCTGGTTTGATTTTGACAATCTGAATTTCAAGTTAGGCAGCGCCGATATAACGGACTCAAGTATGATTCAGATTCACAATATCGTGGCTATTCTGAATGCATTTCCCAAGGTGAAAGTTAAGATTGGCGGTTATACTGACAAAACTGGAGACAGTCTTTCTAATCTGAAGCTGTCGCAGAATAGGGCCGAAGCTACCTATTCCGCGCTGAAATCAGGCGGTGCCAACATATCGCAGTTGCTGGGGGCCGAAGGCTATGGTTCAGAATATGCCAAAGCAGCGGCGGATGCACCGGATGAGGAAAGAAGGAAAGACCGGAGAATCTCCGTCAGCGTAAGAGCCAAATGAATGAAATATCCCGCTATTGCAGGTACTTACCAGGTTGTTATCTAAGGGTAAACCCTTAGGCGGGATTGGTAATTTTGTTTAAATTGTAAAGGTATCAGGGATTTTATATTACAGGAATTAACATGAGAATCCATGGCAGCCTTAAGCTTTATTCGAAATTCACCCCATCTACCAGTTAAGAATCTAAAGCAAACGATTGAATACTATCGGGACACACTCGGATTCAACGATGAGTGGACCTCTGGGGAAAAGGACGGGGGGATCAGTCGCAATGAAATGCGGATGATATTCGGCGAAGACCCGGACTTTGTAAATGATATAAATAACGACAAACACCGGCTGCCACTTTTGTGGTTTGTTGAAAACATCAATGAAGTCTACACGGAATACCTGGAAAAGAAAATATGCATTGCAGATAAACTAAGACTTCATTCATACGGACTTCGCGAGTTTGCCTTTGTTGATATCAATGGCTATTATATTCGAATCGCTGAGGCGGCGGTTTAGAAACTTACCCAATGGGAATTTATTGCTCACAAAACCGTTAGCTGAGTTCATCGATGAGTTTGCGATAGATATGAAAAGCAGGTTTTGGTGAATAGTCATCCTTTAATAAGCCGAACTGATAGAAAATATCAGCGTTCGAGCTATCCGCATCCCTGAGTCCGAAGAGATCATATTCCTGAATATTTAATTCATCTTTTATTTCGTAAATCGTTCTGATCACTTTTTCTATTACGTTTGCCTGCCGCTTATAAGTTTTACCTTCCCCTGTGGGCCAGCCATTTTCGGTTATATGAATAGGAATGGATGAAGGAATATTGCCTGTTTTAAGATTTACGTTTCGAAAATATCCAAGAACATTTTTTACCGATTGTTTCAGGTCGTTCGGTTCTCCGTCAGCCGCAACTGGCCTGAATACATCGGGATAAAAATCAAGACCAACATAATCGATTGCCTCTCTGAATTCACTAAATTCACTGCTTCCGATAACATTCCAAAAATTATCTGCCGGATTAAAAGACGGCACAGCATTGAAGCCGATTCTGACGGGCAACCGCAAACTTTTTATTTCCTTTCTTGCCGCAATTATTCCTGTGCGTAACGCTTCTTCTATGTTCTCAAAACAACCGTCTCCGGCAAAAGCAACTTTTAAATTCGGTTCTTCAGTAATTTGTATGGAATAGAGACTGTCTCTATATCTTGTAATTACTTTACGAATAGTTTCAGACCAGTCTTTTTCGTCAAAACTGCGGGCACGGTAGCAGATTACGAGGTTGAGTTTTCTATTTTGGGCAACATATTGTTCAACATTCATCGGAGCTTCATGATCTAATCTGCCCCCTCCCAAATATTGAATATAACCCCTGACCAGAAAAACCTTGTCTTTATTATGTAACTGAGATAAAGCCTCTGAAATGGAAACAGGATCATCTTGTTTTCCGGTTGCCATTCCTGTTTCGGTTCCAGCTATACTACCTGCATAAATACCAAAAATCATTTAATTAAATTTTTCTTTTTTGTATTTTCGGACCATACTGAAATAATCATACCAGAAATCATGGAAGCGATTGAATCTTTATTTGAGACTTATAAAAAGTCCGTTTTTCAAAAGGACGTCGAAACATTTGTCTCTATTTTTGATGAGAACGTAAGAGTTTTTGATATGTGGCAACGCTGGTCGTACGATGGACTTTCAGACTGGCGGGAAATGGTCGAAAACTGGTTTGGTTCACTTGGAGAAAATAAGGATATAGTTGAGTTCGACGATATTCAAATACAATCGACCGATGAAATGGCATTTGCCAGTGCGTTTGTGAAATTTACTGCAGTTTCGGAGAAAGGCGAAGAACTGAGATACCTGGAGAATCGGCTTACATGGGTAATACAGAAAAGGGGAAACAGCTGGAATATCATTCATCAACATACTTCAGGACCGATAGATTTTCAAACCATGAAAGTGATTCTTCAACGATCGTTTTTGTGATGAAAGACTGTAACTAAGTGATAATATCATGTACTTTATGAACAGGACGTGTAACTCGTGGCGTAGGAATTTTAAATTGATTTTTATTTTAGCCTTCATCCTTCAATCACTGGAGGGAAATTCCCAGGTCGAAAAATTGAGTAAGAACTTTGGATGGCGCGGAGACGTGAAATTATATTCATTAAAAACAAGCAGCCCAAAACAACGCGTATTATTTTTATTCTCGGAAGATAGCATTCGTATTATGCTTTTTGACGGCCCTGAAAACATATCGAAAGAATTTTCTGTCGGCAGATTTCTCTGGGATGATTTTCTGGGTGCTTGTAAGTATGAAGATGATATTTATCTTTTTTTGCGTCATAGAAAGCCCGATGGAATTCTCAGATATATTTTTAACCTGAAAGACGAACCGGTTCAACAATCTATTACTGTATCGGAAGGCGACGAAAAAGTAATTGGCAGCCTGGGTTCTGAAGATCACTTCATATACCTTACTGTCGATAAAAAAAGATCTCTTTTTATTCTTCGTAGCTGGCTGGATGAAGACAATGCAGACAGTCTGCAAATTCCATTTAAAAATGATAAAGTTTGGAGTAACCTGACTTTTTCAACACTGGTGGAACCTAAAACGAATATTGCAAAAGTATATGATGAAGGAGAATCGGGCGATGTGATTGTTTCGAAACCCAATAAGCTGTATTTGATAAAGGATTCAGTTTATTTCATCATGAATAATAACGACGGAGTCGCATCCGTGTATGGCGCCGATTTAACAACTCACCGTGCTTTTTACCGGGAATTTGTTCCCAATAATATTTACGCATCCGGAAATAAGGCGGTTAGAAACAATTATGTCGATAACTCATTTTTAGCAGGTTCAAATCTTTATTTCGTTTCCGCGACTTATGATAGTCTGGATCTGACCGTCTCGGATTTTAAAACCGGGCGGGTTCTGAAACAGTTCGGTTGTACAAAAACCGATATCATCCCTTTCAGGAATACGCCGATTTTTCAGGAGGGCTCAGCGCGAACGGAGAATTTGGAAATAGGAACCGACCCGTCAAGAGAGAAAACCGCGCAGCTTTTTAAGAAAATGGTGAATACAAGTGTAGCGGTAGAAGCCGTAACTGATTCGGGTGGAATTGCGATTACCATAGGATCGTGCAAGAATACAATTACAGGTGATTATGATGCGCCTTCAACGAATGGTAATTCATCATCCTGGGAACCTGGAACTACCTGGGTCAATACAATGCATTTTAGAATGCTGGCAGATAAAAAGACATTTAATCACGTCGAAGGTGGCATGCGCCAAAGTGTTAACGACAGAATTGATAAATATCTGAAAGGAATGGATGTTCCTAAAAATGGCAAAACTGTTCTAGAATTTGAAGGAGAATATTATTTAGCTTACTACGACAGTAAAAAACGGGCACTTGTACTAATAAAATTGTTTTAGTAACTTATAAGTTACCGATATTTGCAGAACGGGTAAATCGCAAACCCCCTATAAAAATGACAGCACAAACTCTTGACGTTTTTCAGGTAATAGCGGATCCAAGCCGCCGGCAAATGATGCAATTGCTTTCCAAACAGAGTATGACAATTAATTCGTTGGCGGATAATTTTGATATGAGCCGCCCTGCCGTTTCCAAACATATAAAAATTATGTACAATGCCGGCTTCATTTCTATTAAGGATATTGGCCGGGAACGTCATTGCACTTTAAAACAGGATGGCTTTAACGAATTGCAGGCATTCATTAACTACTTCGACAAATTCTGGTCAAGCAAATTGAAAAAGCTGGAAGCCTTACTTAACAACAAAGCAAAGCAAAATAAAAACTGACAAATCCGAACACCGTAAATGGACTTTGAAATCGGAGAATTCGTTTCAGCAACATTAGAACAGCCACCATTCTACTCTGACACCAATATATTGCCCGATTTTTTTTGGCCCGGTATTGCTTAAATAGGGCGAGTATAAATTTGCGGATGCAAAATCATTATACCGGGCAATGGAGTAAATAAATCTCATTTGCGGGCGAGCCCATGGATCTTTTTTTCCTGTCGGGACGAATGTAGGTACAATTGATATTTTCGTCATGGTTGCAGATGGTTGATCTCCGTCTTTACGATTCGCGTAATGTAATTCTGTAATGAGTTGGAACCGCTTTGTTATATACCAGAAGTTTCGAACACCAAAAGCATATTCCGTTTTCCGATTGAATATTTCACGGCCAAAAAAATCAGGCGCTTTATTCAGACTATCAGATCCGCCATGACTTTTTGTAAAAATACCATAGCCATTTAGACTATATTTAGAAGTGAGATTTAGCATCACCTGATCAACCAATGTAATAGAATATGCATTTGTATATTTTTTTGTAACAGGGTCAGGAGCCCCATAGGTTAACCATGTTTTTGAATTTCCGCCATCACCGCCATTCGCAATGCCATACCCGTAGCGGACGGAAACCTGGTTTGACGAACCCGCGAGAGGAGTATTTAATAAAATGACATGCTGGATGCCTGCGGCCCATCCGCCTTCAGCAGGATAGTTGTATGCGGCGGCAGTGTCCCCGGGAGTTGCATTGGCAAGATGGTGATACTCAGCAAGCAGTTTGATGGTTTGTCTGTCATTATCAAATGGAATTACATGCTCACCAACCAGCAGACTCCTGCTGCGCAATCCTGGACGCGGAGTACCGTCAACAATATCTAAATAAAAATACGGCGGAACAGAACTTGACGTGTCTTCGCCACCGGGAAATAAAACTGAAAATGTTGTTTTATTGTAAGTAATACCAATTCCCTGGGTACTGTGATCATCGAAATAAAAATAGTCAGCGATATGTACATCATATCCGCGAAAAAATTTGGCACCAATCCATACACTCCATTTTGTGCCGCCGATATTTAATGCCTCTGCATATAGTTCCGGCAGTGCAACGGTAATACCTCCATACTCACTGCTGCTGTTTACATTACCGATCAATTGTCCTTTTCCGCTGTATAATGCCATCCTGGCCTGCACATTAATATGTGTTGTGTCGTTTTGTATCTCCGGTTTAAAATGAAGGGCTGATATTAATTCTACATAATCCGCCTCCTCCATTCTTCCACCTACGGAACCCATTCCATTGAGATTGAGTGAACGACCGATGTTCCCTGTATTACCTATCGCTACACCGGCACCTACCCGGCCATAGGATCCGAATGAGAAATTTTTATTGGTAATTGTTTGAGAAAATGCAGCTTCGAAGAAAGATGATAACCCTATTAAATACAAAACCAAATGAAGTTTTTTCTTCATACAGGATGATTTAATATTTACAAGTTAGCGTATAATTGTCAGGTTCTCACTGCTGTGATATCGTTTTTATTAGCGAAATTAGAAGTAACAAACTTAAATAATTATGAGAAAAATAGTGGTCTTGTCCATGATTTCATTAGACGGAGTGCTTCAGGCCCCTGGTGGACCGAAAGAAGATACATCAGGCGGTTTCAAATATGGCGGTTGGTCTGCACCGTTTGGCGACGAAATATATGATAAAGTGGTACGGGAGGAGTTGAAACCTGCAGATTATCTGCTGGGCAGGAAAACTTTCAAGATCTGGGCCGGCTACTGGCCGCAACACGGAGACTTTTGGCCTGGTATTAATGAAGGCATGAAATACGTGTTCTCTAAAAAATTGAAAAAGTCAGACAAACTAATCACTGGCTGGAAAAACTCTGCACTCATTAAAAACGTCGCAGATATCAAAAAGATCAAAGACTCAAATGGTTCCGACATTCATGTTTGGGGCAGTGGTGAACTCATTCAGTTGTTACTTAAACACGATCTCGTTGACGAACTCAGACTCAAAATTCACCCACTCACTTTAGGCAAGGGAAAAAAGCTGTTTGACGGTGGATCTATTCCTGCAGCATTTACCCTAACTGAAAGTATTGTTACAACGACGGGAGTAATCATTGCCTATTACAAGCGCGCCGGAAAAGTGAAAACGGGTATCAGCGGAGTTTAAGATGACAAAGGTTTTACAAACTGTTAGAGATACTTCCGAAATTATTGAACACCCAAAAAATCAAAATGAAAAATAAAGCCTTGGTGTTTCTTACGTTGCTGATAACGACATCTACAGTCCTTTCTGCACAGACGACAAACCAGGTAAGACAAATGGCTTACGCGGATTCGTTGAGGCTGACAAATATTTTTATCGATATCCATGAAAATCCTGAACCCGGTTTTATGGAAGTTCGAACATCGGGAATTGTTGCAAAAGAATTAAAATCACTCGGCTACCAGGTAATAACCGGAATAGGAAAAACAGGTGTTGTTGGAATTCTTAAAAACGGCGATGGTCCCACTGTGATGTACCGCGCAGATATGGATTGCAATTCGGTAAAAGAAATCACCGGGTTTTCTTACGCAAGCACGAAGACAGTAAAAAAAGAAGATGGTACAGAAACTCCGGTTATGCATGCCTGCGGACATGACGCCCATATAACATGGATGCTGGGGATTGCAAAAATCATGATGACTTTGAAAAATGAATGGAAGGGAACATTGGTTTTT
>DATHPV010000472.1:0-2679 GCA_035483495.1 Puia sp. | reverse complement strand
TGTTGTAACCACTGATTGCTATAATAATATGCCAGTGGCCATGCAATCAAGTTGGCGATCAGCAGCAGGCCGGCATACTGTTTTAAAAACAGGGAAATAATGTGATGAAGCTCTGCGCCCAGTACTTTTCGAACGGCAATTTCCTTCAACCGCTTGTTAAGCGCCAATGTCAGTACACCGAATATGCCCAGTAATACAATGAGTAACATCAGCCCGGTAGCTATTCCCGCTGCTTTTTTCAGCTGTAGTTCTGACTGATACATGCTCTGTAGTTTCTCGTCCAAAAAGAAATATTCAAATGGTGCTGTGGGAGAAACTTTTTTCCATGCAGCTTTCACTGCTTCGATAGAATTGGATAAACTGCCCGCCCTTAATTTCACCGTGAGGAATCTGTAGGCTCTTCCATCCTTCACATGAAAAAAAACGAGCGGTTCGATCATTTCGTGTAAGGAAGATAAGTGAAAATCTTTTATGACACCCACCACGTTTACGTCACCCAGATTCGGTATCGTAAATTTTTTACCTTCTGCTGTTTTCCATCCAAAACTCTTCATGGCAGATTCATTAATGACGGCTTCGCCTGTTACAAAACCTCCGATTTTATCTCTGAAGAACCGGCCTTCTTCCAATTGCATTCCGAAAGTGGACGCAAATTTCTCGTCAACCGAAATCGTTTGCACACTAACCAGTTGATTGTCTTTAATTCCCTGCGGAATCACACCCAGTTTATTTGGCGAAGTTCTCTCGGGTATCTCAAAAGAAACCGTCGCATCTTTTACGGCAGGTACTTCCATAAGGTGATTGCGTATGGATTCCATTTTTAATACACCCACCGAATCCCATTGCTTGGGAAATGCGGAGATCACCATGAGTTGTTCTTTATTATAACCCAGGTCAGTATCAAAAAAGAATTTCACCTGCTTTGAAATGGTCATCGAAAAAATAAACACACCGATGGCTACGGTAAATTGTAATACGAGCAGGGACTTGCGCATCCATACTCCTTTATCTACGGAGCTCAGTTTACCTTTTACAGAGTTTACCATTTCTGAGCCGCTCAGAATGAGCGCCGGATAAATACCCGCAACGGACCCTGTGAAAAGAACAAGGCCAATTAAAAATAAAAGTTCGCGGATACGAAAGCCATTTATCGGGGTGAGGTTTGTAGTCAACACTTCATTAAAAACGGGTCGGAATATTCCATACAGGAGAACAGATAATAATCCTGCAAACAGTGTAAGTACGGTGGATTCGGTAAGATATTGAAGAATGAGTTGCCTCTTTCTGCCGCCAAATACTTTCCTTAAGCCGATTTCTTTTATTCTGTAAGATGACGTGCCCGTCATGATATTAACGAAATTAATAACAGCCAGTAACAAAATGCTCAGTGCAACCAGGCTAAGTATGGATAAGGTCTTTTCAACAGCGCCATTGTCGGAAGTGAGATAATATTTATCCAGCGGTTTTAGTTTAACCACGAGATTTTTGCTGATCGTTTCCTGAGAATTCAGTTTAAGCATTTCTTTCATAACGGGTATCAGTCGATCCGGGTTTACACCAGGTTGCAATTCGATATAGCTGACCGTGGAAGCCTGATTCCAGTTTTCTTCACCGGTGCCGCCACTGTTTCCTCCTCTGGGATAATAGTCATTACCCTCAAATGGGATGAACATAGCATATCCCTTGAGATCGATCAGATTATTTACTGTATTGTAAGGTGTCGTTTTTAACACGGCGGATACCTTATAATTTTGCATTGTACCCGTGGTATTGGTGAATGTGACTGTTTTACCTATCGCGTTTCGATCACCAAACAATTTCAATGCAAATTCTTCGGTAATTACCGCTGAACTATTATTGATAAATGCGTGTCTGGGATCACCGTAGAGCAGAGGAAATCCATACATGGAAACAAAAGTTGTATCCCCGATAGCGACGTCTTCCCGAAAATGATTATCACCTGCAGAAACCACATTTGTAACCGGATTAAACCGATAATAATTTGCGACAAGTCCGGGATAATGTTTTTTAAGTTCTTTACTTAACGGACCGACCGTGGTAATTTCATATCCTGTATTTTTTACTTTCCAATCGCTGTTCAGGAAATATTGCTGATGTGCATTTCTCAAATCTGCATTAACAGAAGTCTCGTGCAGAATATATTGACCGATCAAAAGACAAAAACTGATTCCGATAGCCAGGCAAAAAACGTTGAGTGCGGAAAACATTTTATGACGGGTGAGCTGCCGCCATGCGACCAGGATATAGTTTTTGAGCATGTGGGATGGTTTAATTCCTTAAAATACCTTTCCTAAACACCAGTATGATGCCATGATTTTATTATTTTATAAATCAGTGTTTTACATTCGATTTAATTCATCTGGCTGTACGGTTCCGATGCAGTAACTGTATGGTTTAGTTCAGGCAGATCAGCAAATCTTGTTTCATTGTCACTTATATATTTTATGATGCGATTGCATTGAACTAGTGTTTGTTGCTTCATCAATTCTTTTTGGAGATCCATCACTGGCTGATCGTTTTTGGTCCATGGTGTATGGTTCATGGCTTGATTGCAAAACAATTTTCAGCGTTCATCTACCATAAACCATTAACCATATACCATTTATCTTTACGGCAAATGCGTAATACAACTAAATTAAAGCAGATTTTATTAAAATA
>DATHPV010000471.1:0-4650 GCA_035483495.1 Puia sp. | reverse complement strand
GGAACAATAACGAATGGCACTTTGGAAAAAAATATAAATCTGAGTATTGCAAAAAAAATACAGGCGCTGTCTAAAGATTATAATGTCAACGTGATAATGACGAGGGAAAGAGACGAACTTCCTGGAAACGTAAGTGACATTAACTGGTCTTTAAAATATCGCGCAGCCCTGGCCCGAAAAGAAAATGCCGATCTCTTTATTTCTATACATACCGGCGGAGGAACGGATGAAAATGCACAGTCAGGGTTTGAAATCTATGTTCCGGAGAATGAAAATAAAGTGTATAAAGGCTCCGTAAATCTTGCTTCCTGTATCACAGGGTACATCAAACCCGACTATACTATTGCGTCTGATCTAAAACAAAGGCCGCAAGGTATATTGGTACTTACGCACGCATCCGTTCCGGCCATCCTGATTGAATGCGGAAACCCAAACAACAAATCCGATATTGATTTTATTCAAAATGATAAAAACCAGGAAAAAATTGCACGGGATATTTTGGAAGGAATAAGAAAATATTCCAGTCAAAATCTAAGTATCCATATGCCCCGGTTAAATACTGTTGATACAATACCAACTGTTGATACGATCACTAATGAAACCATGAACAAAATCGATAATTCAAAAATCAGCATGGTGAAAGTTGATAAAGAAGCCGGACTGATAACTATTAATTCAAAAGACGGAAAGACCTATGTGATCAAGATTACGCCCGAAATGAAACGTTCATGGGATTCTGCACACGCGGCGCAAATGAATCACCCAGATACTTCTAATCCGAATAACGAAGTTTTTAAGAAAGTAGAAGTGGAAGCCGAATATCCGGGAGGACAACAGGGCTGGTATGACTATTTACAAAAAAACCTGAAATATCCCGATGCGGCCGTAAAGAAAGAAATTCAGGGACAAGTTATCATTGAATTCATTGTTAAAAAGAATGGAGATGTGACTAATATCCGCGTTATCAGAGGTCCAGAGGAATTGAGGCAATCATCTGTCGATGTATTAAAGGAAAGTGGCAAGTGGATTCCGGCAAAACAAAACGGACTGGTTGTAGAATCTTATAAATGGCAACCCATCAATTACAAATTAGAAAAGTAGTGAGCGACAGGCTCAATTAATTTTTTCCCAACCGTATACTGTATGGCGAAATCCGGTTTCATAACTTTCATAACAATATTCCTAACAATCGCATCCAATGCCCAGATTCCCGATAAAGAAAAAATATCTGACCTCTTCCAAAACCAGCAATTCGAAGACGCCATTGATTACCTGAAGCCATTTTATCAGAAAGATTCCGTCAATCTTCAAATTCTGAATTCCCTGGGTTACGCCTTTTACATGAATGATAACAAGGAAGAAGCCAGAATTTATTTTCAAAAGATGTTTGATATCGATTCAAATAATATTTCAGCCAATCAATACCTGACCAATATTGAAATCAGCAACAGAGAGTTTGATGCTGCCAAAATATCTGCCTTTCGTTTAATTCGTCTCAATCCTTCCAGGTCATCATACTATAGAGTAATGGCTGGCATCTATAAGAAAAACCGCGAAGAAGATTCTGCCAGGTTTTATTATGATCGTGCTTACTACCTGGCACCAACGGACAGTAAAAATATATCAGCCTATGGAGAGATATTAATCAACGATAGCAATTACTTAAAAGCCGACAGCATTTTGAATGCTGGCTTAATAAAGGATTCTTTCAATATCAATTTCCTTAAGCTTCTTATTCAATCCTCCTATGATTCAAAAAATTACGCAGGGATGATAAGTCCTGGCCAAAAATTGATCAGGATGGGTGAATTGCAATTCCCCATATTGTCAAAATTGGTCTTTGCTTTTTACAGTTTAAAAAAATATGAGAATTGTATTCAGTTATGCGAGTTTATGGATTCAAATTCAATTGCAGTGGAATCTACTTATTATTACGAGTCCATGTCATGGTCAAAACTTAACAACCTCGTTCGAAGTAATGAACTGTTGGAAAAATGTCTGGGTAAAGCCATTTCTAAAACTGCAGAGTTATACTACTACGATCTTGCCCGGAACAATGAAACCCTGAAATATTATCGAAAAGCTATTTCCAACTATGACACGGCCTATTACCTTTTTAAAAACCCATTCATGGTTTATAACGAGGGCCAGATATATGATGAGCATTTGAAGAATTACAAAAAGGCTAAAATTTATTATTCTAAATACCTCATGGTAGTGAAACCAGAAACGGGAGAAGAAAAAAAATTGTGCAGGTTCGTTAAAAGCAGGTACGCAGAAATTAATTAAACAGCAAACCGAATCGTTCAGCCTTACGCGTTAAGCGTTCCGTGTTCTGCCTTATGCGTAAAGCGTTCAGCGTTAAAATCCAATCTGATCCTTTCCTGTATCGATCAGTAATTCCTTTTTAGCAGATTCCTCTACCCTTCCGATTACCTGGGCTCCCAATCCAAATCCTTTGATGATTTTCAACATATCATCAGCAGCATCTGGCTCCGAATAAATTTCGAGCCGCTGGCCCATATTGAAAACCTGGTACATTTCACGTGCATCTGCACCCGAAGATTTTTGAATAAGATCAAAAATTACCGGAGGTTTAAAAAGATTGTCCTTGACGATACGCATATTCCCGGGCAGATATTTCAAACATTTGGTTTGTCCGCCACCACTGCTGTGTATCATACCATGCACCTGGTCAAAATGATTTTCAAGCAGAGCTTTCACAACGGGTGCATACGTGCGGGTAGAACTTAATAATAGTTTACCCACTGGTATCTCCTCGCCGGTCTCTGTTCTAATGAGATCCGTCATTTTATAACTGCCTCTGTATATAACGTCTTTATCCAGTGCAGGCTCGACCGTTTCTGGATAATAGTGGCCATAACTGGCTTCCAGCACATCATGCCGTGCACTCGTAAGTCCGTTACTTCCGATCCCGCTATTGTACGATTTTTCATATGAAGATTTTCCACTGCTGGATATTCCGATAATGATATCTCCTGCTTTTATTTTTTCATTATTAATAATTCCTGATTTAGGCCAGCGGGCCGTCATGGTACCGTTCACAGCGATCGTGCGGACCAGATCCCCAACATCAGCTGTTTCACCTCCCAGAAAATGAATATGAACTCCCTGTTCTTTTAATTCATCAAAAAATTCCTGTGTACCTTCTATCACCGCCTGTAATACTTCTCCCGGTATCCGTGATTTATTACGGTCGATGGTGGACGAAAACAAAAGATTGTCGTAAATACCCGCGCATAACAAATCATCCAGATTCATCGCAACAGCATCCCGCGCTATTCCCCGCCAAACAGATATATCTCCGGTTTCTTTCCAGTATAAATAAGCCAGAATACTCTTCGTGCCGGCTCCGTCAGCATGCATGATGTTTACCCAGCTTGCATCTTTTCCAAGGTAATCCTCGTATATCTTACAGAAGGCGAACGGATAAAGGCCCTTATCAAGACTGGCTGTCGCCTGATGCACTTCTTCTTTCTGGGCCGAAACACCCCGTCTGGAGTAAAGAGACATATAAATCCTCGGTTTTATTCAGGCGCAAAGCTAATAGAATCGAACAGCCGGCAAATGAAAAACAGTAATTTTAATTCATACGATTCATTTTTATAATTTCGCAGCAGATTTTGACTATGCTGGTTTACAGGAATACCGATCTCTTACCCGATTTTCGAAATGCCGTACTCACGATTGGAACCTTTGATGGCGTTCACTCAGGTCATCAGCAGGTCATTGTCCAAATGAAAAAACGCGCAGCCGATGTGAATGGTGAAACGATCATCATCACTTTCGATCCACATCCACGCACTGTTATAAATGCAGCGTCTGGAATTCGCCTCATTAATACCCTCGATGAAAAAATAGAATTGTTATCAGATAAAGGCATTGATCATCTCGTGATTGTTCCTTTTACAGAAGAATTTGCCCAGCTGTCGGCAGAAGATTATATCAGCCAATTTCTGATTCGTTATTTTAAACCTCATACGTTAATCATCGGTTATGATCATCATTTCGGAAAAGGCCGTGCCGGAAATTATAGCCTCCTGCAACTTCATACTTCCACCTACCATTATCAGCTTATGGAAATTCCCGCCCATGTGCTGGATTCCATATCTGTGAGCTCTACACGCATACGACAGGCTGTTGAACAGGGAGATATGGATATTGCAAATAGTCTCCTGGCTTATACGTTTTTTTTTAGCGGGGAAGTGGTGGAAGGAAATAAATTGGGCAGAACAATCGGTTATCCAACTGCAAACCTGATTGTCAAAGAAAAATCAAAACTGATACCTGGCGATGGAGTTTATGCGGTAGATGTTGAGTCTTCCGATGAACCTGATAAAATATATCGGGGAATGATGAACATCGGTTTTCGTCCAACCGTAGACGGAACTAAAAGAATGATCGAAGTAAATATCTTCGGCTTCAACCGTGATATCTATGGTAAAATACTCAGAATATTTGTAAGAAAATTTCTCCGGTCTGAAATAAAATTCAGCGGGCTGGAAGAACTGAAATCTCAACTTGCCGAAGACAAAAGGAACGCAAGTATGGTAGTGTGATAGAGTGGTAGTTCATCATTTCCACTACCAATCTACCACACTACCACACTATTTTAGTGATTAGTTCTTT
>DATHPV010000470.1:0-4377 GCA_035483495.1 Puia sp. | reverse complement strand
AGAGAAACGCCCAAAATTTCACTTCCTTTTTCCACATATAGCGGTCCTGACCGGAATTGCATGGGACCACATAAATGTGTTTCCGACTTTTGATTTTTATCTGGATCAGTTCAGGATCTTCATGAGAATGATAGAGCCCGGTGGTTTGCTCATATATAACCAGGAAGATGAGGAATTGAATAAGCTGGTTTTGGAAGATGGTTCATCCTTAGTTCGGAAAAAAGGTTACAGCATCCCAGCACATTTTGTGTCTGACGGAAGCACAAACATAGAACTGGAAGGCCAAAAACAAACTTTGTCCGTTTTTGGCAACCACAATCTGATGAATATACATGCGGCGTGGATGGTTTGCAAAGAATTGGATATTTCTGTCGAAATTTTTCTTAAGCAGATAGCCACATTTTCCGGTGCTTCCAGGAGACTGGAACTTATGGGTGCCAATAATCACACCCGTGTTTATCGTGACTTTGCTCATGCGCCTTCAAAAGTAAAAGCAACTATGCAGGCAGTCAAAGAACAGTTTCCGGAAAGTAAATTAATCGCCGTATTGGAATTACATACTTATAGTAGCCTCAACGCCGGATTCTTGAAAGAGTTTGCACACGTCATGGACCCTGCAGACGAGTCAGCCGTTTTTTATTCTGCACATGCACTCTCATTAAAAAGGATGCCGCCACTTGATCCTGATCAGGTAAAATCAGGCTTTGCCACGAAAGGATTGGAAGTAATCAATTCGGCACAGGAATTGTCGCACTGGTTGCTGTCGAAATCTTATAACAATGCGAATTTACTACTGATGAGTTCAGGCAACTACGATGGATTGGATATCGCTACCTTTGTGAAGGAAATTATTGCTTAATCCACAAAAATTCATGTTACAATTAAACAAACCCCTCGCGGTTATCGACCTTGAAACAACCGGAATCAATCTTGCTATCGACAGAATTGTCGAAATCGCTATCGTCAAACTCATGCCGGATGGATCCAGAAGCGTAAAACATAAACTCATTAATCCTGAAATACCCATTCCCAAACAGGCATCGGATATTCACGGAATTACGGATGAAATGGTAAAGGACGCCCAGACTTTCCGCCAGGCAGCAAATGAGCTGAAACAGTTTCTGGATTTCAGTGATCTTGCCGGATATAATTCGAATCGGTTTGACATTCCTCTTTTAGTAGAGGAATTTTTACGCGTTGGAATCGAAATAGATATGAGGGGCCGGAAACTGATCGATGTGCAGAGGGTTTTTCATATGATGGAACAACGAACACTTTCTGCCGCCTATAAATTTTATTGCGACAAGATTCATGATGGAGCCCACGGAGCGCAGGCGGATGCCGAAGCGACGCTGGAGATATTGATAGCGCAGATCGGCAGATATCCTCAAATAGGAGCTGATCCCGAAAGCATCGTTAAATTTACCGGAGACGACCAGGTTGTTGACTTTGCGCGCAGATTTTCCATGGAAAATGGAGTTGAAATCTTTAACTTCGGTAAGCATAAAGGGAGAGCGGTTGCTGACGTATTAAAATCGGAACCCCAGTATTACGACTGGATGATGAAGGGAGATTTTCCAATGCATACCAAGCAAAAGCTGACTGAGATTTTCAACCGGACAATGTTAAAAAAAGATAAAACGGTTAGTTAAGCTGGAAAAGATTGCTATCATACCTACCTACAATGAAAAGGAAAATGTCGAGACAATTGTCGAAGCCATTTTTTCCTTGAAAGAAGAATTTCATGTGTTAATAATAGATGACAATTCTCCTGATGGCACTTCGGATATTGTTCGTCGCCTTCAGCAAAAATATCCTGAAGAACTTTTTCTTGAAGTGAGGAAGGGAAAACTAGGCCTGGGCACGGCATACATACATGGATTCAAGTGGGCTGTTGAAAAAGGATATCAGTTTATTTTTGAAATGGATGCTGATTTCTCTCATAATCCAAAAGATCTGGATCGCCTTTACAATGCCTGCAAATTTCAAGGTGCAGGACTTGCTATTGGAAGTCGCTATGTAAAGGGAGGTGGAAATGTCAATTGGCCCAAGGAACGAATACTTCTTTCTAAAGGTGCTTCCATTTATACAAGAATTATTACGTGGATGCCGGTGCATGATCCGACGGCGGGTTTCGTATGTTATAGAAAAGAACTGCTTGAAACAATTAATCTGGACGAAATTCATTTCACGGGATATGCATTCCAGATTGAAATGAAATTTGCTGCATGGAAACTTGGATTTAAAATCATAGAAGTTCCTATCATTTTTGAGGATCGTAAACTGGGTGTCTCTAAAATGAATAAGGGAATCGTAAAAGAAGGAATTCTTGGTGTTTTAAAACTCCGCTGGGATGCCATGTTCAGGAGTTATCGAAAAAGAGTAAAAAATACTTCGACCACCTCTACCGTAAATCATTTCTCCGAAAATATGGTGGTAGAAGGAAAATAAACTTTCTTTGCCTTCTTCATGAGGCGGGCATTTTTACAATTACATATAGCAGTTTTTCTCGCCGGATTTACAGGAGTATTGGGCAGATTGATCACACTTAACGAAGCAGTACTAGTCTGGTACAGGATGATGATAACCTGTATTGTACTTTGGCTCATTTTCTTATGGAAAGGTAAAAAATCGAAGGCGTCACGAAAACAGATTATCCAGGCTTCCAGTATTGGCATTATTCTGGCACTGCACTGGATCACTTTTTATGCAGGAATTAAGATTTCTAATGTTTCAACGGCGCTGGTTTGCCTTTCATCGATGGGTTTTTTCACAGCAATCCTCGAACCGCTCATGTTGCGTAAGACTTTTGATCTGATTGAAATTCTCCTGGGTCTCCTGGTAATTGCGGGGATCAGTGTCGTTTTTCATTTTGATCCTCAATATAAACTGGGCATTATCATTTCACTGATATCTGCATTTCTTGCAAGTATTTTCCCAATACTGAATCGGGAATTAATTCAAACTATGAACCCGGACACTACTACAAGATGGCAAATGACTGGTGGCTTTTTTTTTATAACAGTTTTGTTACCCGTTTATCTGCATTTTGTTCCGGAAGTAAGACTGGTTCCGACTTTAACAGACTGGGTGTGGTTACTCGTTCTGGCAATTGTTTGCACCGTAGTTGGGTATGGATTGTTTATGAAAGCCCTTCAAAAAATCCCGGCGTTTACCGTAAATCTGACGTATAATCTTGAACCCATTTATGGTGTTGCAATGGCTTTCCTGATATACAGGGAAGATAAATCGGTGAGCACCGGTTTTTATTATGGGTTCAGCCTGATCATCACTGCTGTTGTTTTACAGACAATCCGACTCAAAAAAATTTCAGCTTCACATTCTTAAGCAGCTTTGGTTGAAATATACCGGACGAGACTTCTCTTTGCCACGGGCAGTAATGTTTCGTCTAACGGAAATTTCAAACTGGTCTCAATGGCATATACGGCGGGATGGGGAAGTTCTGGTTTGCGGTATAATAGTTCAGATTTAATGGATTCATAAGTATTTGTGAAACTGCGCTGCCAGCTGTCAATATATTCTGTGCGCATACTTCGATATTTCTCGTCATGTTTCTCAAAAAAACTAAGATAATAGCTATAAACCCGGGTTGCATTGGCAGATCCGTCACACAACAAAAAATAACCTTCTTTGGAAGTCATAGGCATGATGCCCACCGGATGTATGCTGAGTTTGTCTTCAACAAATTCATAAATTTCAGTGCCGTTGGTAATCGCGGTTTTCATATGGCCTGTGGAATATTCAATAATGTCTTCCAGTTCACGCATCAACTCGTCATCCTGTATCATTTGTTCATATAACACCTGAATTTTTTCCATTTGCAGTCCCGATAACTTCTTTGGAAAATGTTCCTGCAGGAATTTTTTATTTTCCCTGAATGCAACCAGATTGTTGTAATGAAAAATTACGTCTGCCAGTTGTGGGTAGAGTTTATTTTCCTGAAAATTTCTGTTGATTTCCTGCAGGTAGGCGAGGAGGGTATATTTTTTTAATTCGAAATCGATATACCCATCTGCAAACCAGGTTTCGGATAGCGTTTTCATCGTGTTAGGTTTAGTAAGTGATGGAATTTACAAAACTTCTGCTATTTATTAACGATAAGATTTGCGAATTGGTATGATGGCCAAAAGCAAGTGTGGGAGTATGGGAGTGTGGGAGTGTGGATCTAACTTTTAACTTTCATCAGTCAACCGTCAACCGTCAACCGTTCCCGCACGTGCGGGATCAACCATCAACCGTTCCCGCACGTGCGGGATCAACCATCAACCCACAAAAGATTCCAGTTCCTTTGCAACGGCGGTTAAAAAACTGGCGCCCAGGCTGCCGTCAATAATACGATGGTCATAACTCATGGAG
>DATHPV010000469.1:0-4200 GCA_035483495.1 Puia sp. | reverse complement strand
TGTTTCTCCGCTGCGATGACTCATTATCGTATTATATCCATTATGCTGTGCCATCGTTACGGCATTGATAGTTTCCGTCAAAGTTCCGATCTGGTTGACTTTTACAAGAAGTGCATTGGCCGTATGATCATCAATTCCTCTTTTAAGTCTTTCTACATTCGTTACAAAAAGATCGTCACCTACCAGCTGCACTTTGGAGCCAAGGACTTTGGTCAGGTTATTCCACCCTGTCCAATCGTCTTCTGCCATTCCATCTTCAATGGAAATGATCGGATATTTTTTTACCCAGGAAGCCCAGAATTTTACCAGTTCGTCGCTGCTGAGTTCTTTGCCACTGCTTTTATGAAAAACATATTTTTTCTTTTTCGAATTCCAGAGTTCACTGTTAGCAGCATCCATTGCGATGGCAATCTGTGAACCGGTTTTATATCCTGCCGCCGAAATCGCTTCCAGCACGGTTTCTATGGCTTCCTCATTACTCTGAATATTCGGAGCAAACCCACCTTCATCTCCTACGTTGGTACTGAATCCCTTTTTCTTCAAAACTCCTTTCAGGGTGTGAAAAATATCGACACCCCAACGCAGCCCTTCACTGAATGAAGAGGCACCCACAGGCATTACCATAAATTCCTGGAAATCTATTTTATTATCTGCATGTGCACCTCCATTCAGAATATTCATCATGGGAATCGGAAGAGTAACCGCATTCGTTCCTCCGACGTAACGATAGAGTGGTAGTCCGGCTTCTTTTGCCGCTGCTTTTGCTGCAGCAAGACTTACGGCCAACATCCCGTTTGCACCCAGTTTTGATTTATTGGGGGTCCCGTCTGCCGCAATAATTAGTGCGTCCAATCCCGGCTGATCCGACACTTCGAAACCCTTGAGTTTTGCCGCGATGGTAGTGTTAACATTTTCAACCGCTTTTAAAACCCCCTTACCCTGATATATTTTTTTATCACCGTCGCGAAGTTCAACGGCTTCATGAATGCCGGTACTTGCACCGCTTGGTACAGCTGCCCTGCCCATAAATCCCGCTTCTGTATGTATATCTACTTCAACGGTTGGATTTCCGCGGCTGTCCAAAATTTGTCTTGCAAAAATCTTCTTAATACTACTCATGAGTGATGGTTTTTGTGAGTCCTCTGAAAATATCTTCCAGGCTCCTGTTTTCAGACTGCAAAGAAACAATGTTCCAATTATTCTGCAATGAGAGTGTGAGCAATTGTTTTTTTAATAACTCAGTATCTTTCGCTTCGAGTTCCCATTCATAATCACTTGTTTTCCGGGCACTGATCAACTGGCTAAGCCCCTCCCACGATTCAGCACCGACGCCTTCTTTTAATACCACCTTGATAAAATTGCCGTTTTGTTGCTGGCGCAGCTCGCTCAGATTATTGTCGGCAATTATTTTGCCCTGATGAATAATGATCACGCGATCGCATATCGCTTCCACTTCCTGCAGTATATGGGATGAGAAAAGAACTGTTCTGTTTTTGCCGTAATTTTTAATAACGTCCCGGATCTCGACGATTTGATTTGGATCGAGACCTGTTGTGGGTTCATCCAGGATCAACACTTCGGGTGAATGAACGAGTGCAGCAGCCAGACCCACCCGTTGTTTATATCCTTTTGAGAGCTGCGATATTTTTTTGCCTGCTTCGGGACGCAGTCCCACCTGATCGATAACTGAATTTATTTTTTCTTTTTTTGCTGTGAGATGATGAATGTCGGCGATGAACGACAGGTATTCCCGGACATACATATCTCCATAGAGAGGATTAGATTCGGGCAGATATCCGGTTAATTTTTTTGTGCGAACCGGAAAAACATTTACATCTATACCATTTAAAAGAGCCTGCCCGGAATCTGGTTTCAGGCAACCTGTCAGGATTTTCATAGTGGTGGATTTACCCGCTCCATTGGGGCCCAGAAACCCAACAATTTCACCGCGATTTACAGAAAAGGAAATCTGGTCAATCGCTTTTTGCTCACCATAAATTCTTGTAAGATTCTTTACTTCAATGGACATTATGAAAGCTTAAAGCTTAAGGCGTAAAGCCCAAGGCCTGCGAATTTACGAATAATGTGGTAAGTGTGGAATTGTAATCAATGAAAAAAGTGAAAGTTGATAAAGGAAATGAAAATTGGGAAATGAAATTTATATATATCTTTTACTTTATATAATTCTATTATTCAATCTCACATTATCATTAAAAATTCAATTTGCACTTTTTTCATTTATCATAGTTCCATATTTGCCACATTGGAATCGTTAAACGATTCCAAGGTCTTTCTGAATCTGCTCGAGTGTTCGTCCTTTTGTTTCAGGCATAACACGCCAAATAAAAAACAGCGAGACCAGCATCATGAAGCTGAAGAAAATAAATGAATAAAATCCACCGTTGTGGATGCGATGAAGAACAATGGGGAAAGTCCAGGCTACGATTACGGCCATGATCCAGTGAGTGAAACTGCCCAGTGAACTCCCTTGTGAACGGACTGAATTCGGAAAGATTTCTGAAATAAATACCCAAATGACTGCGCCTTGTGAAAGCGCAAAAAATGCAATAAAACTAATCAGGTAGAGTATTACGTATTGGTTTCCCGAACCGGAGCCAATGAATGTAAACGCTGTCAACGCAAGAAAAACTGAAGTACCGATGGCACCTGTGATCAATAATGTTTTCCTGCCTACTTTATCGATAATCGACATTCCAAGAAGAGTGAAAATCAGATTTGCGCCGCCAATATAAATGGGTTGCAGAAAAGATGCCTGTTTTGTAAATCCTGCCATTTCAAAAATACGCGGTGCATAATATAATATTGCGTTGATTCCTGAAAGCTGGTTGAACATCGCAAGCAGAACCGCATATAATATGGGTTTTCTGAATTTACTGCTGAAGAGGTTTTCGTCGGGCGCATGCTGAAGTTTTTTTTCTCCGGTAAGCAATGCATGTTCTTCACTGATCACAGATCTTGCATCGGGTTCACCGGTACGTTCGAAAATGCGCGCAGCTTCTTCATCCCGGTTATTCAAAATTAACCAACGCGGACTTTCAGGAATAATTCGAAGCAACAGGGCAAATAAACCTGCCGGAATTGCCATGATACCCACCATCCAACGCCAGGACCCTGCTCCTATATGAAGGAAAGCGAAGTTTGTCAGGAAGGCTACCAGAATACCTATTACAATATTCAGTTGAAACATTCCGGTGAGACGTCCCCGCACTTCAGCCGGTGATATTTCTGAAATGTACATGGGACCGACTACAGAAGAAGCTCCAACAGCAATACCACCGATCATGCGAAAAATAATAAAAATTGTCCAGGTCGGAGTAATTGAACAACCAATAGCAGATAATAAATACATGAGCGCAATCACCAGCAATACTTTTTTACGTCCATATTGTTGTGCGGGTTTTCCTGCTATCATGGATCCGATTACAGTTCCAATAAGGCTGGCAGCAACTGTAAATCCCAGGAGAAAATCACTCAGCGACCAGAGTTGCTGAATTGTTTTTTCGGCTCCGGAAATGACGGCTGTTTCGAATCCAAATAAAAATCCGCCCAGCGCGGCGATAAGCGTACAACGGAGTAGGAAAGAATTAATTTTCATTCGGCAATCGTTAAGAGGATATAAGGTATGAAAAAAATACTCACTAAATTTAGGTTTCAAACGATTGCAACAATATGAGTTTTCCTTATCAGATTCAGGATTTTGACGATTACCTTGAGCAATATCAGATCAGTATTGAACAACCTGAAAAATTCTGGAGTGGAGTAGCCGAGAATTTTACCTGGAAGAAGAAATGGGATAAAGTACTGGAATGGAACTTTAGCGAGCCCCGCGTTAAATGGTTTGAAGGCGCTAAACTGAATATAACAGAAAATTGTCTGGATCGTCATCTGAAAGACAAGGGCGATCAGGCCGCCATCATATGGGAGCCTAACGATCCCACACAGAAAAACAGGATTCTGAGTTATCGGGAACTTTATATTTCGGTATGTCGTTTTGTACAGGTTTTAAAAAATAATGGTGTTCAGAAAGGAGATCGTGTTTGCATTTATATGCCCATGATTCCCGAACTCGCCATTGCCGTTCTGGCCTGCGCAAGAATGGGCGCGATTCACTCAGTCATCTTCGGCGGATTTTCAGGACAGAGTATTGCAGATCGTATAGAAGATGCAAAATGTAAAATA
>DATHPV010000468.1:0-8114 GCA_035483495.1 Puia sp. | reverse complement strand
TAATCCCGAAAACTAAGGGGCGTCGACGTATATGTGTGGAGGATGGATTTTCTCAGGTCAGGAAAACGCTCCTCCACCCTGTCCAGGAGTTGATCGGTTTTTCTTTTTTTAAATTCCTCATATTCGTATCCTCTGTTCTGTTTTGCGGATACCGTATTAAAACTGGAAGCCCAGGGTCGCATTTCATCATACCTCATATATGCAAAAATAGTCATCCCTGTGGCAAATTCGTTTTTTGAACCGGGAGACAGGTAAACTGCATAACCAAGTGGCCAGTTTTCCTGGTTATAGGACTCCATTGCCCATACTGAACCCTTTTTATGATAATAATAATTATGTTTTATATAGGGAAAATGGTTTTTCTTAAATACAATATTGAGAATAAAAGAGGACACGGTCGTTTCCATGTCTTCAACCCTCCTGCGTGTAACCGGTCTTATTAAATTCTCATCCAACATACGGTAGGTATGTGCAGGTGTTGTATTCGAAACAAAATATTTTGCCTGTATAGTTGTTCCGTCATTCAGCTCCGCGCCTGTAACCAGTCCTTTGTCCGTGAGCAGTTTTGTAACTTCCCTGTTTTTTATGATGCTTCCCCCTGTGTTCCTGATATTCTCTGACAGAATTTTTGCGATTTGAGATCCGCCATCCAGACATCGCCAAGCGCTTTCAATATAACTATTTACCGTGAGGGCATGAATATAAAAGGGTGTCGTTTCAGCTTCACCAGCGTACAACATATTATTCCCCGCAAGAACCGATCTTAGTTTTTCATCGGAAGTTATCGTATCGATAAATTGTTTTGCAGAAATTTTCATCGACTCCTGTTTCTTTTCAGGGTCACCTTCGAGGTGTAATCTATAAAGTGGGAAACTGTCGCAGATTTCCCGGATGGTGCTGATATATTTTTGAATTCCGTTTACTTCCCGTGGGAAAACACGAATCATTTCCTTTTCAAAAGCATCATAGCCCTGCATGATCCGATATTCCCTTTCATCACCTTCCAGCAGTATGCGATCAAATGCCGAGTCCATTTTTTCCAATTTCAGTTTGTCCATCAGACCCAGCCATTTGAATATCTGGTAGAGATTCTGTCCTTTGCCGAGCGCGCCAATATAATGAACTCCCGAATCGAATATTACTTTATTGCGCACATAGATCTGAAGACAACCTCCCAGTTGTTTATTTTTCTCTACCATACATACGGAATATCCTTCTTTGGCAAGAATGTTACCACAAACCAATCCACCCATTCCCGTTCCTACAACTAAGACATCAAACTTTTTCATAGGAATTTACGGGATGAGTGATTACAAAAAGCTGGTTGGATGTATAGTCTGACTGATTCAAAGCGCGGCAGTCTAATCCCTGACGAGAAGCCATTTCTCGAATGGTTTCTCCTGATATAAAATGCAATGGGTGACCGGCTGTTTTATTGAACGCCAGTATTCTGGTTGAAAATATTTCTGTCAATCGGGTTCTTTTGTGCCGATTTTTTAATTCTGAATTTCCCTCCCGTATTAACAGGATTCCATTCACGCTCAACGAATCCATGCATTTTTGCATCAGGAGTTCCTGTTGTTCGGGTTTCAAATAATGTAAAACATCAGATAATATGATGGCATCAGCTGCTCCAAATTGAATCTCACTAATATCTGCTTTCAAAAAAAGAATGTTTTCATTACGGCTGAAGCAATGACTCGCTACCGTGATTTTTTCTTCGTCATAATCGAAACCTGTAACCACTCTCCCCGGAGCAGCGAATTGAAGAATATAACTCATAAATCCATATCCGCACCCCAGATCCAATATCTGACCTTGTTTCGGAAGCAAATCGTGAAAAACCTGATAATCTTTTTCCAACCGGATTTTTATACGCAGGTACCATTCAAGAACAGGTCCCTTATACAGATAATTGTAAATGAGTTGTTCCCTGAAATAACGTGGCTGCTCAAGTTCGTCTTTTAGTTTGGCGTATTGTTGTCTGAAATACTTTCCAAGAAACCTGGCTTTTTCTGTATAGTCAACTCCGAAGTAAAGATCATCGTATTTTACTCTTGGCAGATATTTGATTGTGACAAAACCATCTTTTAATAAAAAATCTCCTTTGGACATCGTATATCCTGTTCCGTGAATCAGGACAGGCAGTATATCCAATTTTAATTTCTCTGCAATATAAAAAGCACCTTTGTGAAATCTTTTTATGCGCCCATCGGCAGATCTTGTTCCTTCCGGAAATACGGCTATCGAATATCCGGCATTCACTTTTTGCTCCAGGTATTCCGGACTGTTTTCAATTCCCCGGTTAACGGGATAGTAACCCGCCATTCTTACAAGCCATCCAAACAAAGGTGAATTCCAAACCCAGTTGTTCGTGAGCAATATTACTTTTGAATGCATCATTGTCATTATCAGTATATCCAGAAAGGACTGATGATTGGCTATCATGACAACAGGTTTCGAGAAATCTTCTCCCGCAGGATTTATGACTTTCTTTTTTACATTCACCATAATATACAACACCGACCAGGTGTAAGCAGACAGGATTCGATTTAATAACAGTCTGGATTTTGATTTTGCAAAGGGATTTAGTTTAACTAAAATAATTCCGCAGAAAGTAACCAGGATACTTCCAATTGCGAAATAACTCAATGAAAAAACAGATTTGACAAGTCCGGAGGCTGTCCAGGGGAAATATCCTTTTTGAATTCGGTTACGTATCAGGAAATCAAAGAAAAATGGAATTAGGGCCTGAGCTATAAGAACCACGCTTAATATACCTGTTATCGAAATAAGGGCAATAGAACGGAGAGCCGGGTGTTTTGCAAATATCAGGACGCCCAACCCAGCCAGAGTAGTCACAGCTGAAAGGACAATAGAAGATTTATAACTGGATAAATTCTTTCTGCCGGTTTTGTATTCCTGCAACAATCCATCCATGATAAAAAGACTGTAATCGTCCCCAAGTCCGAAAATAAGGGCAGACAGGATAATATTAACAATATTGAATTGCAGCCCCAACAAACCCATTATTCCAAGAATCCATACAAATGCGATTACCATGGGTATAAAGGAAACAAGTGTAAGCTCGATCCGTCCATAAGTTAGCAGTAAAACGCAAAAAACAAGTATGGAAACCATCCATCCAATCTGGTTAAAATCGGCTGTTACCGAATCCAGTAATTTTGACGTCATGTACTGTTTGTCGATAACAGTCAGTCCCGGAAAACCTGCAAAAGACTGGTACACAAATTTTTTTTCGTCCGGTTCTACTTTTAACAAACTGACGAGTGAGACACCGTTTTTGTTTTTAATGATGTATTCATTCGCAAATCCTTTTTTCAAATTGTCAGTTTCAATAGAATCCAAAGGCTGATATTCTTTCTGAAGTAGTTCATAAAAAGGTTGAAATGCGGAGTTTGTAAATCCAAGTGTTTTGCCTGTATTAGCCAGGTCGCCGTATAAGTCAGATTTTTTTTTATTTGTCCAGTAATTATTCCAATAGCTAATCCTTACTTTTTGCAGGGAATCTGATATCAGCAAATTAAAAGCTCCGGATGACTTGCGGATAATATTTTTCTGCTGAAGTATTTTTATTTTATCATTTACGAGTTGTTGTTTAGTCAATGCTGATTCCAGCGTTTTACCATCTGTAACGAGATAAACCGATCGCAAACTGTATTCGTTAATTCTATTCAGTGTCGCTTCGGCTGTCTTTAATTTCGATGACATATAATTCATATGCATAATATCCTGGTCGAATCCAACCCTGTTAATAAAAAAAGCAAACAGGATGGTCATCACAAAAATGAACAGGATAAGCCATTTATTTTTCTCCGGATGATAGTTTGCCAAACGAAGTATCCATGAATTCTGTCTGCTTCTGGCAACGTCAGAATCATTCGCAACAGATATCGGAATTAAATGCGGGAGGAAAATCAGAGAACTGAGAGAAGCACCTATGAGGCTAAAAGCAGCAAAAAGTCCCAGGTCCTTCAGTATTTCAGACTGCACAAACTGAAGACATAAAAAACCGCCAATAGTAGTGAGTCCGCCAATTGTAAGCGGGAAGGTCAAATCTTTGAGAACGGCCCGCATATCACCACGATGCAGGAAATGATTATATACATGCAGGGAATAATTGATCGCAATACCCAATACAATGGAGCCCGCCGCAAGAGCTATCACAGAAATGGTTCCTTTCATCCAATAGATAATGCTAAGCGAAAACAATGCGCCTAATACAACCGGCAGAAGTATGAGGAAGGGAGCTCTTTTCTTTTTAAAATACCAACTGATAAATAAAATCAGAAACAATACCGTGATGCCAATTGTGAGAAAAGAATCGGATCTCAGCTGGGAAGCATTCCCCGCCGCCACAGCAGTACCTCCGAAATAATTTGCATCCACGGAACTAAAATTATTTTTCTGCAGTCTTTCAATAATTTCATCCATTCCATTTAACAAATGGTTGTTCTTACCGGTGTTATCAGATGTGAAAGCCGGATTTACGAAAAGAAGCATATAATGCCCATCCTTGCTAACTATATGACCATCGTACAGATCAAAATTCTCATCATATTGAAGTTGTCTGATTTTTTTAAACACCGGGTTTGTTAAGCCGAGGGGATCTCTGCTAACAATTGACTTCATTACAAAACCGGCTGGAGAAGAAAGAGTCTTAATGTCGCGCAACAAAATTTTCCTTAGCAGTTCAGGATCTTTCAGACTGTCGAAGGAAGAATAATCGTCGGCTTCCAGAAAGACCGGCAAGTGGTCAAACATCATTCCTGTTATTTCCGGGAACAAACTGTCATTTATACGTTCATCCACAGCAGCAACAAAATCTGGATATAATCTCAGGAGATTTGATGTAAATGAATCTGAAAATGCGGCCAGTATTTCAGGAGATTTTTTGTTGCTGTCTTTCATTGAGACCATCAACACCAGCTTATCTGCAAACCTTGCGTTTCGAAAAAGCTCGTTTAACTTTTCCGACTGTTTGTCTTTCGGAAGAATTTTTGAAATATCCTCTTCCGGCTTAATTTTCAATGCGAAGAATCCGGTAATCAGAAACAAGCCGACAAACACGATAAAAAACATTTTCCTGTTGTGGGCAAAATAATTATAGATGTAAAGAAATGGTTTTGCCATTGCTAGATAACGATCCGGTTTTTTTTGCTGAATAACCCGAACAAAGCAAAGCTAATAAGTCCGGCGGCCAATCCAGCCATCACTGCCAGACTAATACTTCCCACCAGATATTGTTTGAAGTTATACCGGATCGCCGATAAGCTCAGTGATTTCGTGAGAGAAACAGGTTTAGAATCAGCAGGCATCCAGAATACACCGAACCGATAACTGGCATATATGATTAAAGGTATCATTGGTGGAATGCTGATGTTTGCAAATAATATGACGAGGCCTTTATTCAATTTAAAAACTACAGCCAGAAAAACAGCTACAATTAACTGAAAACCCCAGATGGGCATTATTCCCATCATTATTCCGAAACCTACTGACACAGACTTTCTTTTTATTGACTGTGCCGGGTTGAAAAGTTCGTCTATAAATACTTCTTTCCATTTATTTTTCAGAAACAGCCGCCTCAGCAGATCCCGCGGTTTTATATATAGAAAACTAACAAAAACAAGTAAGGTATTTAAAATACTAATTCTTGTAAAATCTGTGAAAGGCCTGAAATGAGTTACTCGTTCTTCTTTTGGTGCATAATACACTGATACTGGAACAGAAATCACGGGTATACCTTTCCAGGCCGCGCGAACAATCACTTCGATTTCAAATTCAAAACGATTGGTATAAAAAATCATCTGTTTCATTCGGCCTACTGGATAAAGGCGGTAACCGGATTGTGTGTCTGGTAATTCGATACCGGTCTCAACATTAAACCAGAAATTGGAGAAACGATGTCCAAAACTACTTTTCGCCGGAACTGAACTCTGTTCCATGTTTCTTGCACCGATAATCAGTGATCCAGGATTATCCTCCAGTCCTTTTAAGAAAACGGGTAAGTCTTTTGTGAAATGCTGACCATCTGAATCTATGGAAATAGCATACTCATAGCCTCGTTCTACCGCCAGGCGAAATCCTTTGCGAAGTGCGTATCCTTTACCCCTGTTGGGCGAATAAGAAAAGGTATGGATTTCCGGAAAGCGTTCAAGTATCGCTTCGGTTTCGTCGGTCGAACCATCGTTCACTACAATAACACGGGCATTGGAAACCCGGAGATCCGTTAACAGAGGGCCCAGCGTTTTTGCATTATTGAAAGTTGGCACCAGTATACAAACTTTTAACCGTTCAAATATGTGATTTAATGATTCCATTTATCGAGCTTAACGCGGAACGCTGAACGCTGAACGCTTAACGCGAAAGATTTTTTATATGCTAGTTAATGATTAAAAATTAAATATTTAACCCGGTATCAATTAATCAATTAAAAACCCTGAGCGTTAAGCGTTACGCGTTAAGCGTTCGGCGTTAAGCCTAAAAAATGGTATAACGTGCTGAAAAGCCAAAATCCGGAAAGTAGAAATTCTCATAATTGTAGTATTGGGGAGAAGCGAGCCTGAAAGTTGGTCTGATATCTATTGAAACATCCAGTGGTATTTTTGGAAATTTATAGTCGCCACCGCCCGTTGGGAACAGTCCAAGGCCAATACCGCTATAACCGTTATCTCCTGTAAAAGTATTGTTCAAAGTAAACCCGCCCCCGACAAACCACTGAAGTCCCGGCACAGCCGATATTTTCACGTGATACTGGTAAGATGCAGAAAAAGACAACATAGTCACTTCACTATTATTATTCATTGTGCAGCAGCCGGTACTATAATCTGTCGTTGGCTTTACTCCCAGGTTGAATTCGAGTGCACCGGGGCCATCGGACAAAAATGTCTTTAAAGAAAGCGAGATCAGGTCCGAGTAACCGGTACCCAATCTCAATCCGACTGCAGTATGGTAAACAGTCTGATTGTTTTGGGCAATCGAAGGAAAAACGCAAATCATGACCAGGCTTAAAATAATAAGCGGTTTTTTCATTTCCATTTATTTTCAGAAATTAATGAAGAGATTCAGTTCCGGTTTTCGTAATCAGTATCCGGCTTTTTGTAATGACTAAATCGGGTAGAATTTGTTTAATCGGGGGCATGATTTTATAACCCAAAGTTAGTGAAACAGGCAAATATTGTCAGGGAAGGGTTGCTTTTTGTGGAATATTTTGCACGAAAATTGGCGGGCGTAGATCTTTTTACTTGATGAAAATATTAAATACTGTAGATCAATTTATAGACTTCCGAGATATCAATATCCTGCAAGTAAGGAAAGAGTTCGCTGACATCTTCAAAGCTCCTTATGCAGATGTAGAAGCAGCGTGTCTTGTGATAGTAAATTTCTACATAGAAGTCATTCACCTGATAAAGGCTTATTCGAAAGCAACCGTCATTCCTTTCTGCCAGAAAAACCCCATCGGTCGCAAGTACCTGGGTCTTCGTCATTCCGTCCATAAAATTAAAATCCCTTATATCCATAAAGCTGTTTTTTGCGTTCTAGTGCCGGGTTCCGCATAAATTGATTCAAATCATATACCGATATTCCAAAAAGTAATGGACCAGGATGTCAAAATATCAAAATGAGTTAAAATGGAGGAACTTGTCCTGACCCTAACCCATAAGGAACTGTTGAGAGCCGATAAAGACTACGAAAAAGCGGCTCATGCGGTTAATTTGACCTATGTAAGGGATAATATGCCGGGAATTCACCGCATGCGGAAGGGGAAAGGTTTTACATATGTGCATGAAGGTAAGACCCTGAAAGACCGGCCTGGGATAAGAAGGATTAAAAAACTGGCTATCCCGCCCGCCTGGACGGAAGTTTGGATCTGTCCTTTAGAAAATGGTCATATTCAGGCCACGGGCCTGGATCTTCGGAAAAGAAAGCAATACCGTTATCACAGCCTGTGGGCACATGTACGCAGTGAAACCAAATTTCACCGTTTGTATGAATTCGGCAAATTACTTCCCCGGTTACGCGCCCAGTTGGAATCGGACCTTCAGATTCGTGAGCTGAACCAGGACAAAGTACTGGCTACAGTTATAAGC